>JAVCCP010000007.1 GCA_030765405.1 Candidatus Ancaeobacter aquaticus
CCGTTTTTGTTGTAACGTGTTGTGGTTATCATGTTTACAGCATATCATAAACGGAGGGAATTACAAGAAAACAATTTATGTAAATTGTTTAAATATAAAGACTTATGCGTTTTGCATAAGGCATAAAGATAAGTAACTGAGGGGGCTGAGTTTAATGAAGGTTTTATTGCTGGGATCAGCTTTGCTTTTTGTCGCTTTTTTTTTGCATGTGTTACTATGGAATATTAGGATTCCCAAGCATCAAGTGAGATCATTGTTGGTTCTGTTTTTCTTCACACTGATTTTTGGTCTGTTTGCAATATTTTTAATTTCTAGTATGCAGATTCCCGATATATTTATTATTACAAGGATGTCTGTGTATCTTCATGTCTGTTTTTTTTATGTTTCCGTAGTTTTAGTATATATCGTTACCTATCCAGCAATAGAGGTTGATAGTCCTTCTCTTGTTATCATTATGAGTGTCGCGCATGCGCGGGCAGATGGGTTAGCTAAGGATAAGTTATATACATTGTTAACAAATGATGTTTTGGTTAAACCTCGAGTCGATGATCTTATTTTTGAAGATATGCTTACTCTTGATGGTGATAGGCTAAGGATCACCAAAAAGGGGAGTATGTTTATTCGTATATTTGTTATGTATCGAAAAATAATGAATCTTAATCAGAGTAATGGGTAAAGTTAGTATGGATTATTTGATAATAGTTATCCCCATAATAGGTTTAGTGGTCAATGTATGTGTGCAACTGCTCAGTTTTAGGTGTATTCGTAGTGTTGCTTTGTTAAAATCAGTTTACTTAGGTTTTACAATTGGATATATATGTTTACTAACAATGGTGTTTTATTGGTGTGTTTCCTCGCGGAATGACTATTTTTATATTGTCACAAATAGTGTTATCTATACATCATTAGGCTATTGTTATTTTAATTTTATTTGTTTAGGTCAAACGGGACGCAGAATAAGAATTCTAGACGAATTATCTAATGAGTCTAACGGACTTACTTTGGATGCATTGCTGGAAAGATATAATGCGAGAGATGTTATTGATAACAGAATTAATAGATTGCTCAATAATGGACAGATTATATGTAGGCAGGGCAAGTATTTTATCGGAAAACCAATGGTTCTAAATATGTCTAAGCTTATATTGATGCTTAAACTTTTAATTCAAGGGAAAAAAAGTGAGTTTGACAGATAGTGATGGACGGTAAATAAATGATTCTCATTAATTCTTCACCTAAAAATGCATTAAAAATATTTCAGCCATTTTTGCCTATATACATTCCCATTGGAATAGGTTGTTTAGCAACACATGCTAAAAAAAATGGAGTGCGAACTCTTGTAGTTGACGAGCAGGTTGAAGATGATGCATTTGCTTTGATTCAAACAAACATTAAGAATTTTAAAAAGCCCTATATATTCGGTTTTAGTGTTTTAACGGCAGGATTAAAAAGTGCATTAGCTTTAGCTGCTAAATTAAAAAGAAACTATCCTGATTCAATAAATATATTTGGAGGGATACATCCGACTGCAATGCCTGACGAGATTATGCAATTTAATTGTGTTGATTATGTAGTTCGGGGAGAGGGTGAAATAAATATAGTTAATTTATACAATGCAATTAAGAATGGAGACGATATATCATCTATTCCTAGTTTATCTTTTAGGAAAGACGGAAAGATTGTTCACAACCCTATCAGTTGTGTTCATGATAATGAATATATTAATTATCCTTTTCCGTATCATTTGTTCGCTAAAAACAAGCATAAGTATGATTTCGGTTTTGTTATTAGTTCAAGGGGCTGTCCCTATGAATGTATTTTCTGTAGTAATAGAGTTACCACTGGGAAAAGATATTACTTTAAAAGCCCGGAAGTTATAATCGATGAGCTTAATACACTTTACCATAAGTATAATCAAAGACACATACAGTTTCTTGATGATAATTTTCTAGTAAATAAGGAGAGGGTGTATGTACTCTTGGAATATATAAGAAAGAGCAGCCTTGATAAGAAAATGGTATTTAATTTTCAGTCGCGTGGGGACAACACAGACTACAAACTTATGGAAGAATTATATAGAACTGGATTTAAAAATGTATTTTTTGGCCTCGAAACAGCTTCCGAAGAAATAATGAAGACCATTAAAAAAGGCGAAACAGTTGCCCAATGCATAGATGCCGTTAATATGGCTAAAAAAATAGGTTTTCATGTGAGTGCGACGTTTATTTATGGTCTCCCCGGTGATACTCATAAGGACAGAATGGATTGTGTGAGGCTTTGCAAAGACCTGAAGTTGGATTTGGTTCGTTTTAACAATGCAACGCCATATCCAGGGACTGAATTATACGATATAGCGAAGAACACCAAAAGGTTATATGTACAGGGGATGTATGAGAATTTTAATTCAGTGTCGACCTTTATAGAGAATCCATTTAAAAAGATTCCTTTTTCCTACGTTCCTGAAAATAACACTGAAGAGGAAATAAGAGGCGATATTCTCTATAGTTATTTCAAATATTATATGGATATAAATAAAATCAGAGCGATTTTTGAGAAGCCCGAACAAAATGAAGGGTGGTTTAACGCAGGGGAAAAGGTTACGGAGGTCGTTGCTAAGATTCCATCGTTATGTGTGCTTGGATTCATGATGTTTATAAAATATATCCAGTTATTTTATTTTCGCTACATGAAAAAGACTATAGGGTCGTTTGTTGAAAGATTGCGGTAGGTATCAAAATAGCTAATAGTGACAACTGATATTATTCATTGAAAATATTAAGAACGGAGAAAACGTGTCTGTCCTCAGCAATAAATACGGCAAACAGCTATTAGAAAGCAATTCACCTACGGTAGTTGATAGAGCCTCTATTTTCTTTCTGTTTGTCATTTTTACTCTATTTTATTTCTTTTATGGCGGAAAATATTTTATTGGGGATAGTGGATTATGCTATTCAGCTTTTGCGTCTCTTTGTACGAGATTAGAATATGTTAATATATTTGATTATATCAAAGGGTATAAAGAATGGGGTCCAATTGATTATGACACCTTGGTATATGCGCAAGAATTGGTAAAAACCTTCAGGTATGATGCTTTGATTGCCCATCCAATATTCCTGCCGTTAGAAATATTAGGATATAATCTTTTACATGTATTTGTTCCCCATATCCAATACATGGTATCCAGTCAAGTCACCATGTCTCTGGTAAGTGCTTTGGGAGTAGTATGGTTCTATCAGATTATGAAAATATCTGGTAAAAGCACGCTTATATCAATTATTGGAGCATCAATCCTCGGATTATCGTTCATATATCGTAATAACGCAGAGGGTGATACGGGTATCTTGAGTTATATTGCACTTATTATGGTTCTAAGAGTTCACTTTAAATATATCAGTGGAGGCAGAACTATCCTTAATACGATATGGTACGGAGTGTGTTTTTCTTTTTCACTTCTTCTCTACAATAGTCCATTGGTTTTACTTCCGGGCCTTTTTGTAAGTTATCTTATGGTAGAAAAAGACTTTAAGAAGGTGGTGCAATTTGTGGTTGTATCTTTTTTTGTTGTATTATTTTGTACTAATTACTTCTATACAATTATTTTTAAATATATCGACTCAGTATTTTATAGCGGAAACATATATGGCTTTCAGTGCAAAGATTTCTGGGAGAATATGGCGTATGTCTTCCATTTTATGGGGGCGCACGGAGGATTGAAAGGAGGTATCATTCTTGTAGGTTACAATTTGTTCTATAATGTAACCCAATTACTCATTTTAGCGCCAAAGGTACTATCTTTTCCAATTGGCGTGCTCATAATATATTGTATGGCATCAATTACGATGGTAAAGATCAAAAAAGATAATGACAAATATTTTACCACTATTATTACAATATTATTTTTTCTACTTTTGTATATATTTGGTGCTGGTGTGTATCATGTAAAACAGGTGTCAGTGATATTTCCTTTTGTTGTCTATGTAATTTCAGAAGGAATATCTGTTAAATCAAAGGGACTGTTCGCGGGTTTCTTTAATATACGAATGACGAACATACTTATTGCAGTTTATTCTTTTGTTTTGATCGGTGGCATTGTATTTGATAGTTTTTATCCATTTAAAGGAGCTAATGCCTATTATAATTGGAATCCTCCTCAGGACAAAATGCTACTTAGTCAGGATTTTTATGATACATTGAATGCAAAACTGAAAAGGAATTCAATAATATTGTATGATTATTCCTATGTAGGTGATACGTTAGGTAACGATATATCAATAAAGACAGATCTTTTAAGTCCCTGTAATGGTAATTTCTGCCATCTGTGGATGGCTGGAAATTTTAGTCCTTTCTTTCTTGAGTATTTTATGGAAATTAATAATCCCAGGGAGTTTTATATGTTATCATCGCAAGGGGATACAGAGTTTATATTAGTTCCAAAGGATAAATATTTGAGCGAATATCTTTTATTTGAAAGGCAATTTGATTACGAAAAAAAATGGTATATTTATAAATATGATGGTAAAGTTATAAATAAGCAGAACGTATTTATCATTTTTAATAGAGAACATGGCTCCCTTCCAACTAATTCACTATATTCTATGCAAGATTTATACTGGAAACGGGGTGTGTATAAAAATAAAAAAACATTGGCATTAGTCCCTGTCGAAGATGATGTCATAGGTAATAATAGATATAGAAAGTCAAAAAGCCTTGTATACTGGTAGTGTGAAAATGAGAAAAGATTACATTATATGAAAATTGCAATTCTAATAGATCAACTTATACCTGGTGGGGTGCAAAAGATTGCTGTCAAGGAAGTGCAATATTTAAGACTAATGGGTGTTGATGCAACCCTTCTCGTTATTATGAGAGTGAAGGATCAGGAAAAATATATTTCAATGCTTGAAGGTGTCCCCTGTGAGTATATTTCAGATCGTTATCCGAAATATTTACGACGTACAATAAAACTTCCAGTGTTTCATTTCTTATCAACTTTGCATTTGCTCAGTCCTTATTTAGCTCCACGATATATTAATAAAAATGAATATGACTGCATAATGAGTCATAATACCACAACCTGTCTTACTGCTCAGATGTTGTGGCGAAAAAAGAAAATACCATATATTGCCTTTGTGTGGGATCCTATGAACTATATTTTAACGAAAGTGTATTCACGCACACTTTTGCGCGGTTTGTTTCCATTTCTCTCTCCATTTGTCAGGAAAATTGAATATTCTTTCTTGCGCGATGCAACACTTGTATTAACTGGATCTAATGTGCATTCTGAGTTTTTACATAAAAAACACGATATAGATTCCGAAATACTATACCCTGGGTGTGTTTTTTCCAAAAAGATACCAGAAAAGAGAGGCGATCATATGCTTGCGCTTACCAGGTGGGATAATGATAAGAAACCACATATGCTACTTGATTTGATTAGAAATCTTCCGGACGCGAAATTGATGATGGTAGGAACATGGACAAAAAAAGATGATTATAAGGAGTTCTTACTGAATATTCAGAAATACAATCTACAGGATAGAGTGAAAATTATCGATAGTTTCGGAGATAATACACTTTCTGATTTTGGACGCGAAGCAAGGTTTTTTATACATCCCAATTTTGAAGCTTTTGGCATGGGTGCGTTAGAACTTGCTGCACATGGTTGTCCAATGATAATCCCAAAGGGCTCCGGTGTTGGTGAAATATTTCAAAACGATGTACATGGGTTATTTCCCGAAAAAGAAAATTATGATCAATTTGAAATTGCAGTTACAAAACTGTTGAATGATGAAAGGTGCGCATACGAAATGGGGCGTTCTGCTTGGAAAAGGGCCAAAGAATATTCATGGGAAAATCATGCACGATGTTTACTTAACTATATAAAGAAGGCTGTTGTATGAAAGTATTTATTACCGGCGGAGCTGGGTTTGTGGGAAGTCATGTAGTCGATAGACTTATTGGCGAAAACGAGATAGTCGTTTATGACAATCTCTCTTCAGGGGAAAGATCTTTTATCCAAAAACATGAGGGTTCTAAAAATTTCACCTTTATTGAAGGTGATTTAATAGACAGACCTCTTCTTGAAAAATCAATAAAAGGATCCGATGCTGTCTATCATTTTGCCGCAAATCCTGATATACGCTATGGCATAGAGTATACTGACACTGATTTAACACAAGGGACAATAGCTACATATAATGTACTAGAGGCAATGCGGCTTGCAGATGTGAAGAAAATTATTTTTTCTTCAAGTTCAGTGGTGTATGGAGAACCACATCAGTTTCCTACTTCTGAAGACTATGGTCCTATGTTGCCTATATCGCTTTATGGGGCAAGTAAACTTGCTTGCGAAGGTCTTATTACGTCCTTTAGCCATACATTTGGTATTACATCATGGATTTTTCGTTTTGCAAATATAATTGGAAAGAGGCAAACGCACGGTCTTCTCGTTGATTTAATTGCAAAACTGGATAAAAATAAAACCGTGTTACCAGTGCTTGGTGACGGTTTGCAGGAAAAATCATATTTGTATATCGATGATTGCATTGATGGAATTTTGTATGCTGTTGGACATGCAAATGAATCTATGAATGTTTATAATTTAAGCGCAGGCGACCAAATATCCGTTAGTGAGATTGTTTCAATATTTGCCAAAAAGTACACTGAAATGACTCATAGTCAATTTGAGATATCATATGAGAATAAATCCCGTGGGTGGCAAGGTGATGTTGTTAAGGTAAAACTTGATGCTGCGAAAATTAATTCACTAGGGTGGAGCGCTCGATACTCATCTAAAAGAGCTATAGAGAAAACGGTTGAGGATCTTTTGGGAGGAGCATAGTGCAGGTAATTATTCTCGCGGGTGGGGTAGGAACAAGACTTAGACCACTGACACATACGATTCCAAAATCAATGGTGCCAATACATGGTAAGCCTTTTCTTGCACATAGTATTGAAATGGTACAAAAACAGGGTTTTACTGATATTGTCCTCAGTGTAGGGTATTTAGGAGGACAGATAGAAGACTATTTTGGTGACGGGAAGTCATATGGAGTTAATATACGTTATTCGCGTGAGAAAACACCGCTCGGTACGGGTGGAGCGCTTTTACGTGCAGGGCAATACCTGGAAAAAGAATCTTTTGTATTAAATGGCGATACATATCTCGATGTTGACTATAAAAATATTATAGAATTTTATAGAAAACATGGTGAAAAAGCGGTGATGGTTGTGTATAATAATGCACTTAAATTAGCTGACAACAATGTGTTAATGCGCGAAGGGGATATGGTCCAGTCTTATGATGTGACTACTGAGAGTGACTTTATAGATGCAGGCGTATATATTTTTAACAAGGATGACTTGCCTGAGGACAAAACTGAGGAAGCCATATCTCTCAAGAAAGCAGTTATTGATCCACTCATTACAAATAAATGTCTCCTAGGGTACAAGACAGATAAGCGATATTATGATATTGGGACGAAAGAACGAATAGAAGTTTTTGAAAATGAGGTACTTCAATGATTATATCTCGAACCCCTTTACGGATAAGTTTTGCCGGTGGGGGAACTGATTTTAAGGATTATTATAGGAAAAGCGGTGGGGCTGTTGTCAGTACCTCAATTGATAAATATGTCTACATAACAGTGAATAAGAAGTTTGACCAAAGGATCCGTGTAAGCTATTCGAAGACCGAGATAACCGATAGGGTATCTCAACTGCAGCATGATTTGGTTCGAGAATGTTTAAGATATCTGAAGATTAAGGGTGGAGTGGAAATAACATCTATAGCTGACATTCCGTCGGAGGGAACCGGTCTTGGATCATCAAGTGCTTTCACTGTAGGGTTATTGAATTCTCTGCACGCTTATCAGGGAAAACATGTTTCTGCAAAAAGACTTGCTGAAGATGCATGTAGAATAGAGATTGATGTTGTAAAAGAACCGATTGGAAAACAGGATCAATACATTGCTGCGTATGGAGGGTTGCAATATATTGAATTTAAACCCGATGGACATGTGTATGTCGATCCGATTATTTGCAGTAAAAGAACAAAAAAGAAACTTAATGATAATTTGATAATGTTTTATTTAGATATTACGCGTAAAGCAAACACTATCCTTGCGGGGCAAAAACGAAATATACCTCATACGTATAAGACACTTGATGCAATGAGGGATTTGACAGTCAAAATACGAAAAGCGCTTATCAATAACGCTATCGATGAGTTCGGATCAATATTGCATGAAGGGTGGTTGCTTAAGAAAAAGCTCGCTCAAGGGGTATCGAATCCTTCAATTGATAAATACTATGAAAAAGCTATTAAAAACGGTGCATTAGGAGGGAAGGTGCTTGGAGCTGGTGGAGGCGGTTTTCTGCTTTTTTATTGTCCGAAGAATAAGCAGAACAAGGTACGCAGTGCGCTTAAGAATCTCAAAGAGATGAATATAAATTTTGAACCTCAAGGAGGTAAGATTATTTATGTGGAAGAATAAAAATAATATCGGTTTATTTGCAAAAGAGTATTTCAATGAACTAGTTGAAGCATTTAATTTAATCCCTGAAAATGGTTTTGATGAGATTGTGAATATGCTTCAGTCTGTATATAAAAGTGGCAAGCACGTATTTCTTATCGGAAATGGTGGAAGTGCGGCTACTGCATCACATTTTGCCAATGATTTATCGAAAGGGACTATGTGTGACGGTAAAAAACGATTCAAGGCATTTTCTTTAACAGATAATATTCCACTGGTTACTGCATGGGCAAATGATGCTAATTTTGAAAAGATATTTGTTGAGCAACTTTATAATCTTTTTCAAAAAGGTGATATCGTTATTGCTATAACAGGATCCGGGAACTCGCCAAATATATTAAAGGCTGTTGAATTTGCGAATTCTAAAGGTGGGACAACTTTTGGTTTTATTGGTTTTGAAGGGGGTAAGCTAAAGGATATTGTTCAGAAGAGTATAATAGTAGAATCTAATAAGCAGGAAATAATAGAAGACATTCATTTAATATTAGAGCATATCATATGTAAATACCTTAAATTTAGATTGGAAGAAAGTTCATGAATAAAAAGTCTATTTTGATGATATGCCCTTTTGCGAGTCCTAATATTGGGGGGGTGGAAGCTCATCTTGATAAGCTTATAAATAAACTACTTAAGTTAGATTTTAAAGTGAATCTAGTTGCTTACCAACCTTTAACAACAAAGGCAAAAGGTCCTGCTATTGAAAAAAAAGGAAATCTCGAAATATATCGTGTTCAATGGTTTGGTTATAATCTTTTTCATAAATTAGAGCCTTACTTTTTTGCAACATTCTTTTATCTTTTCCCGGGATTGTTCCTGAAAAGTTTATTTATTTATTTAAAAAAACATAATGATATTGATGTGATTCATGCTCATGGTCTTACGGGTGCTCTTATAGCAAAAATATTAAAGAAGATTCATAAAAAAAGAACGGTTGTAAGTACTCATGCAGTATATAATTTTGAGAAAAGAAACTTATTGTCTGTTCTAGTTAAGTTTATCTTGAAGGATTTTGATAAGGTACTAGCTGTTGGAGAGACGTCTAAAGAAGAACTCAAATATATTGGTATTCCTGAGGAAAAACTTGAGATTCATCCCAATTGGATTGATCTAAATAGATTTGTTCCTCTTGATAAAATAAAATGCAGAGAGCATCTTGGATTTGATAAAAATGCTTTTATTGTCTTTTATCTTGGTAGATTAATAGACTTGAAGGGAGTCAATGTTTTATTGGATGTTGCAAAAGAAGTAATTCCTGATATTAATTTTGTTTTTGCTGGTGATGGCCCTTTATCTGAAGCTATCAAGGATGTTGAAAAAAAATGTGATAATATATTCTTTAGAGGAAAAGTAGATGCTGTTGATATTGTTATGTATTATAATTTAGCGGATATTTTTGTTCTTCCATCTCAATATAATGAAGGTTTTGCAACTGTGATACTAGAATCGATTGCTTGTGGTGTTCCGGTATTAGTAACTAATAAGGGATGTGTTCCATGGTATGTTGATTCAAGTGTTGGCGATGTAATAGATCCTACAAAAGAGAATATAAAAGGGAAAATATTATATTATTGTAATAATCCGGATAAATTAAAAGATAAAGCTTCTTTATGTCGTGAATATGCTAAAAATAAATTCAGTGAAAAGAATTTTGAAGTTATATTGAAAAGCTATGATGAATAAAAATCAAGAATTTAAATTAAATCAAATTTTATCTAAGGTTGGCGATACTTCATTCAGAAGAAGAGTTATGAAAATTCTGGAGTATCTTGATATAAAACCTGGCGATAGAATTTTAGATTGTGGTTGTGGTGAAGGGTTTTACACAATGATAATCAAGGAGCTTTATGGATCCGAATGCGATCTAATATCAATGGATATGGATTTTGAGTTAGTAAAAAAAGCAAGTTCCTGGTTAAATGATAAAACGGAAAAGAAATTTTATATAGCTGATGTTGGAAAACTGCCTTTTAAAAATAGTGTGTTTGATAAAATAATTTTTAGTGAAGTTTTGGAGCATGTCGAAGATGATGAGCATGTTCTTGTAGAAATAAAAAGAGTATTTAAAGATTCAGGCACGATTGCTGTTACAGTTCCAAATCATAATTATCCGCTATTGTGGGATCCATTTAACAAAATTCGTGAGAGCTTAGGGTTAGGCCACTTTAGTCCAGATAATGGATTTTGGGGTGGATTATGGGCTATGCATTTGAGATTGTATTATTTGCAAGATATAATTAAGTTGATTGAATCAGTTGGTTTTAAAGTGAATGATAAAAGCATGATAACTCATTATTGTTTGCCTTTTAATCATAATATTCTTTATGTTGGGAAAAGGCTTGGAAGTTTTATGCCAATTCCAAAGTCTTTGTCTGAATCAATGGAAAAATTTGAATGGAAAACAAAACAAGATAGTGTTTTTTATCGTTTCATACAATTTTGTATGAAAATAATTAATATTATTGATAAAAAAAATGATAAGGCAGAAAAAGATTATAATAAAAGTTCAGTATGTATTGCGTGTAAAGTATTAAAACAATAGCATTATATATGGAGTAATATGAAAAAAGATTATATACATAGAGAACGTTGGTTACAGGCGCAAGATATAGAGAAGGTATTTTGGAATAGAGCGAATTTTAGGGATAATGAATATGAAGAAATAGATATTAAATATTCAAGGATATTTAAATTAATTGAAGAAAAATATAATTTTACAGATTCTACAAAAATATTAGATCTTGGTTGTGGAGCAACATGTCCATCAACAATATTTAAAATAGGTGTAAAATATGGTGTTGATCCATTGGTAGACTGTTTTTTAGATGAAGATAAAATAAAATTAAAAAATAAGATAGAATTGAGAAAAGGAGATGGAGAAAATATTCCATTTGAAGATAAATTATTTGATGTTGTGTTATGTAGAAATGCTTTAGATCATATGGATAATATATGTAGGGTGATGCAAGAGGTAGCTAGAGTAACTAAAGATGATGGTTTAGTGATTTTATCAGTATACACCTATACAAAGTTTATTGCTTTCTTGAAAATAACCAGCGAATTTATTCCTTTTTTGAGAAATGTTGAACATCCTCATACATTTACTCCAGAAAATTTCATAAAATTTTGCGAGAAATATTTCAAAATATTAGAAACAAGCGTGGTGTTTGAGGGGAAGAATTCAATCGATTATGGTAAAATTAATACAGAACTCAACGTTCCTTTTTTACACAAAGTTTTTGCTTGGGTTAATAAAAGTGTATTTATGAACAAATGGTTTTTAAAAGAGTATTTAATTATTAGTAAGAAATGAGATTATTATGAATAATAAAAAAATTGTTTTGTTTCATCCAAATCCGTTTTCAGCAACAAGACCTTATTATGGGGCTCCTCTAGGTGTTTTAGCCATTTCTCGATTGTTATATAAAGAAGGGTACGATATTAAGGTTGTTCATCCTATAACTCATAAGCAATTTAAGCAGGTTGTTGTTGAAGAATGTAAAGATGCAATATGTTTAGGTATTTCAAGTATTACGGGATATCAAATATTTGAGGGAAGAGATGTTGCAAAAGCAGTTAAAGAAAGATATCCAAATTTGCCTATTATTTGGGGTGGATGGCATCCTTCAATTTTACCTTTAGAAACAATAAAAGATGAAACAGTAGATATTGTTGTTAAGGGGCAGGGGGAATGGACCTTTCCTGAATTAGTAAAATGTATAGAAAATAATGGAGATAAAAAAGATATTTTAGGTATTGTTTATAAGGAAAATGGAAATGTTATAGAAAATTCTGAAAGACCAATTCAAAATCTGAATGATCTGCCTCCAATTCCATATGATCTAATTTCAGATATAGAAAAATTTATAGTTAAACAGGAATATGGAAATCGATCTTTAAATTATTATACAAGTATGGGATGTCCTCATAGATGTGGTTTTTGTGTTGAAGAGATAGTTACTAAAAGAAAATGGGTATCTCTTTCTGCTGATAATATTGTTGCTGAACTTGAGGAAATGAAAGAAAAGTATAATATTGATTCTGTTGCAATAATTGATAGTAATTTTTTTACGGACCGAGATCGTGTTAAGAAGATGTGCGAGTTAATGATAGAAAGAAAAGTAAATATGATTTGGGGTAATGTAAATGGGAGAACTACAACCTTAACTAAATATTATGACGACGATTTGTGGGCATTGATGAAACTCAGTGGTCTTGGGTGCGTTTTGACAGGCGCTGAATCTGCGGATCAAGAAACACTTGATTATATGAATAAAGATATTAATGCTGATGATGTCTTGAAATTAGCTCAATATTGCAATAAATATGATATAAAATTGTTATGTTCTTATCTGGTGGGATTTCCATGGTCAAAAGATCCGTTGATTTGCCAAAGAAAGGTTCAGGATGAAATAACAGTTTCATTAGTTCAAATAAAAAAACTTTTCCGTATATTTTCTCGTATTCGATTTATGTTTGCTCTATATTTACCTTATCCTAGTACGACTTTATTTGATGCTTCTAAATCATTAGGAATTGAAATACCAACAAGTTTTGCCGGGTGGAGTAATTTTTTAATTGCCGCAGAGGATGCAACTAAATTAAAAGTGAGGCAGACGTGGATTAATAAAAAACAAGCTAGATTAGTGTTAATTCTATCTACCTATTTTTTCTTTTTTCTTGATCCTGATTCCTATGATCTGGTAGGAAATAAGATTAAAAGTAAAATTTATAAGTTAGTGTATTTTATTGGTTTTTATTTGTTCAAGTTTATTGTGCTTTTGAGATGGAAATTAAACTTTTATACATTCCCATTTGATTTTTATATTTATAATTTTCTTCGTAAGTATTCTGGTCTAGGGTGAGAACTCTTTATTTATGAATATATTATTTATTAATATTGCAACAGATGATACCTATCCAACAGGTATTGGGGCTATATCTGCGTTTTTAAAAAAATATGGCCACAAAACTCAATTAATTAATCTTGTAGCTAAAGATTCCGCAATTACTAAAATCCAATATAATATTATTAAGGAAGAAATTAGTTTATCTAAACCAAAAATTGTAGGGTTTACAGTTTTTGAAACAGGTCTTAATTGGGTAAATCAAATAAGTGATTTTATAAAAAAAATAGACAACACAATAAAAATAATAGCCGGAGGGTATTATCCTACTCTTGCTCCTAATGATGTAATCATGTGTCCATCTATTGATATTATTTGCAGGGGGGAAGGGGAGCAGTCATTATTGGAGTTAGTAAATAATCTTGAAAATGGTAATGATATTAAAAAAATAAATAATTTGTGGGTTAAGGAAAATGGAGAAATATTTAAAAATGAAATTAGGCCATTAATAGAAAACATTGATGGTCTTCCATTTTGGGATAGGGAAATGTTTGATTATCAGTCTCATATTGATCATTCTGGGAAAGGTAATAGAAATGTAAAAGTAATGGCAAGTAGGGGATGTCCATATAAATGTACGTATTGCTCAAATTTTTATTTTAAAGAGCTTTATCCTAACAAAGAGAAATATTTAAGGATTAGAAGTGTTGATAATGTAATTTCAGAATTAATAAATCTGAAAGATAATTTAAAATTCGATTATTTTGGTTTTCATGATGATAATTTAACTTTATTCCAGTCTTGGTTAAAAGAATTTAGTATTAAATATCGACAGAATATTAAAATGCCATTTTATTGTGCTGCAAGAGTTGAAACCTGCTCTGACGAAAATTTAGATTATTTGAAAGAAGCGGGTTGTTTTATGGTATTAGTCGGAATTGAATCAGGAGATGAAAAATTTAGAAAAGAAAAAATGAATCGAAATATGTCCAATGAATTAATAGTCAATGCATGTAAAAAAATTAAAGAGCGAAATATGAATGTATGGACATTTAATATGCTTGGTATGCCGGGTGAGACAAAATTTAGTCTTATTAAAACAATATTTCTTAATTGGAAAATTGGTCCTGATTTTGCGATGACAACAATATATTATCCATTTAAGGGTACAGAAATGGGAGACTATTGTTATAAGCTAGGAATTGTAAATGATGTAAAGAAGCGTTTGGTTGGTTCATATGCCAATAATACGATATTGAATCACCCTCATATAACCGGTTTTGAAATGAAAATTGCTAAATATCTAACGACATTATCAGCAATAAGAAGTCGATATTTTTTTAAAGAAGTTAAAGAACGTATTAAGAAACTTATACGGAATCGATAAGTAATGAATAATAATGAAAATACGGTGATATCTTTTGTTGCTTCTCAACTTTTATTTGAATCTGCAGGAACTGGTGGCGACATTGTTTTTTGTAAAGTAGCTGCAAATGCTGTAGACTACAGTAATGAAGTTAATATAATTGCTCCAATATATTTCAAAGAAAAGTTTGCATCAAAAAAAATTAAAATCAGACATTTATCTTTGGGAAAATTAGATTCTTTATTTTATTCGTGTCGATACCCTATATTAGTTCCATTAGTATACTTTTATAGAATATTTACAACTTTAAAGTCTCTAAATAATATTAAATCGAAAATTATTTTTACATCTGGAGATTTTATTTGTAATACTGGTGCAGTTTTTTTACATAAAATATTTGGTAGAAAGAGAACAATATGGGTTGCATATGTTTTTCATATTATTCCAAATTTGAATTTTAGAAAGGTAGGGAATTTATTTGGTAATATTTTTTCACTAGTTTCACAGAAATTGAGTCTTATATTGATAAAAAATAAGGCGGACTATGTTTTATATCAGAATGAAAATGTTAGGGAGGTTCTTTTATCTTGTGGTATTTCTTCTCAAAGACTTATATATGTTCCTAATGGTATAGAACTTGATGAAATTAATAGAATAAAAAATAACAAGCATGATAAGTGTATATCAGCCTGTTATCTAGGTAGATTAAATGCAACCAAAGGTATTATTGACTTAATAAGAGCCTGGAAAATAGTTGTAGGTGAATTTCATGATGCAAAATTAGTTATTATTGGTCATGGATATGGTGATTATTATAAACTAATAAAATCAACTATTGAAGAGTTAGGATTCGAAAGAAATATTGAAATAACAGGCTTTATTGATAGAGACATAGTTTATGAAAATCTGGCATCTGCTAAGATGTTTGTAAGCGCGAGCTATGAAGAAGGTTGGGGGATATCAATCATGGAGGCTCTTGCTTTTGATCTACCAGTTATTGCATATGATTTAAAGGTCTATAGAGAAATATTTAAAGAATGTATAAATACAGTTAATATTGGGGATTATAAAGAATTGGCTGAAAAAATAGTAGATATTATGCAGCATTATGATATATATAAAGAACAAGTTATGGCTAAAAAATTTGATTTATGTAAATATGATTGGAAAATCATAACAAAAAATCTTTTTAAAAAGGTTGTTGTAAAATAAATATGAAGATTATGTGATTTATATCAGAAGGGATTAAAAATAGAAATGATTATTTTAATCGGATTTATTTTAATTTGTAGTGTAATTTATTTAAGTTATAAACTAATTTTATATAATTATAATAAATATAAGGTTTTTATTCTTGGATATTATTGTTTGAGCATTGATGAAGAAAAGAAACTAATGAAATGTATTAAAAACGATATAATATCATCGTTGTTATTTTTTAACTCATCATTATTTGAGAAATATATTCGAGGTGTTTTCTTTAAAGTGATTATTAAGTCTGGCACCCACACATTAATTGGTCCAAAAGTGAGGATTAATTATACTAATGGTGTGAAAATTGGTAATATGGTGCATATTAGAGGATATTCTTATATTTCAGCATGGTCAGCTTCTCAATATGGTATTATTATTGGAGATCGTTCTAAAATTGGAGAATATGTTAGATTAGATTCTGCTGGTGGTAAAATTATTTTGGGAGAAAATGTAGCAATAGGTCCTAATTGTTATATATATGCTTATGGTATAATAGACATTGGGAATAATTGCCTAATCGCGGATAATACTAAGATATTTGCTTCAAATCATATTTACAAAAATCCAGACCAGTTAATTGGCGCTCAAGGTGTTGATCATAAAGGTGTCAAGCTTGAAGATGATGTTTGGATTGGATCTTCATGTGTTATTTTGGATGGGGTTAAAATTGGTAAAGGGGCTATTGTAGGTGCGGGAAGTGTTGTAACAAAAGATGTTGAACCATTTACACTTGTTGCAGGTAGTCCAGCAAGATTTATTAAAAGTCGTGGTTAATATATTAAAAAGTATAAATGTGAGTAATTAATATAGTTTAATGAATGCAAATTTAAGTTTTGACATCAAATTAATTGAGAAATTATCATGTCCTTATCATTTGGGCTCTGATCTAACATTTGATAGAGAACACTTGGTATGCGTAATATGTAATAGAAAATTTCCTATTTTTTCGAGAATTCCATATATTTTGCCTGATGATATGTTAGATAAGTATAAAAATGGAAATTTTCAAGAATTCGTTAACTCTTGGAAGCCTGGTGAAAGAACATGGAATCCTGTAGGATGTACAAAGTTAATGACTACAAGTAAATCCGTGGATAATCAAACAAAAAAATATTCTCTAGATATTGGTTGCGGTGAAAATGCTCAGGGGGAAGTAAATATTGATGTTTATGTGCCAAAGATTATCCCTAATAATTTTATTGTAGCCTCAGCCGAATATCTTCCTTTCAAGGATAATGTATTTCCTTCTGTGAAGAGTAGTTATGTTATTGAACATACTTTGGAACCTGCGCAGTTTATAAATAATCAAGCACGTATTGCAACTGAAGAAATATTAATTGTTACGGATAATAGTGAATGGATTGGTGATGTTTATTTCAGAATGATAAACATGGGGCGCATATTCCATGATGAACATTTCTATAGGTGGACTGTTGAATATCTGGGCAATTTAATAAGAAGATTGGGGCTTAAGGTAGATGTATATTGTGCTAATTGCAGTCCAACGAAAATTGTTAGATTATTCTCTCAATTAGGGAAGATACCTAGGATAGGTAACTTTTTTTACAGAGACTTGATTGCTAAAATTGAATTGCAATGAAATATTGAAAGGATATATATAAAGATGTTTGATAGTTATTTATTTCAAAAAATGTTTAGGTTGTTTTTTGTTGTATTTCTTAAAGCGCATTCTAAGATTATGGGATATGTTCATTTTCCTAAAAATTTTAGTGTAGAATTGACAAATCTTTGCAATTTAAGATGTTCATCATGTCCAAGAGATATAATGACTAGAGATCAATTGTGTATTGACTTTCATTTGCTTGAAAAAATTGCAGGTGAAATTGATAATTTTGGCACAAATAATGTGATGTTACATCAATTTGGTGAACCGTTGTTATATCCAAGAATTTTTGACGCAATTCGTCTTTTAAAAAGTAAAAATAATATTAGAAATGTGATATTTAGCACTAATTGTGTTTTACTTAATGAAAAAATGGGTGAGAATATTGTAAAGTCTGGTTTGGATAAGATTATTCTAGCATTTGATGGAACTAATAAGGTTGAATATGAAGAGATACGCGTTGGAGCAAAATATGAAGCTGTGTTGCAAAATATAGAAAATTTTATTTCATTAGCAAGAAAAAGTGGTGTAAAAAAGCCAGAGATTGTTCTTAGCGTTATAAAGACCAAAAAGAATGAAAATAATATAAATAATTTTATAACACATTGGAATGAAAAATTGTCCGGTATTGGCTATGCTACTTATGTTGAGTTTACATCATTTGGTGGAAAAGTTAAGGAATCTGAATATCAGACAATGCAGAATAATGTTTTGCGAAAAAAATTACATAGAATGCCTTGTGCCGCGTTGTGGGGTAGTTTTACAATTAATAGTTCGGGAAAGGTAGTTGCATGCTGTTATGATATAAATGGTGAAATTGAGTTAGGTGATATTAATAAAAATTCAATTTATGATGTTTGGCATTCAGAAAATTATGTAAAAATTCGTAAGAGTCATATAAAAGACAATCTGACTGATTACCCTATGTGTATTAAGTGTCAGAATTCTGTTAATATATCGCAATATTCAAAAACAGTAATAAAAATAGTAAAAGAATTTGTTGGTATTAAGATATAAATATATTCATTCATGGTTAATAGTTATGGTTAATAGTTATGGTTAATGTTAAGGAATTTAATAATCAAAGGTATCGTGATGAGTATGGTTTTTGTAATCAGCACAGCATTTTATTGCAGAAATATTTAAAAAAAGAATATAATGTTTTAGATATTGGATGTGGTTCTGGATTATTAGCTGCTTCAATTAAGAATAATGTTAATAACGTTGTTGGTGTGGATCTTAGTTTTAGTATGCTTAAGCATACATTAGAAAAAAATATACCATGTTGTCTTGCAAATATTGATGGAATACATTTATCATTTAAGGATAAATGTTTTGACTTAGTTTTTGCAGGAGAGATCATAGAGCATCTTTACGATACTAGTTTTTTTCTCAGAGAAATAAAACGTGTTTTAAAAGAATCTGGAATATTAATACTTACAACCCCTAATTTGGCATCATTAGGACGAAGATTGATGCTTTTGGTGGGTAAAAATCCATTGATTGAAAGTTCTTTGGATATTGATTCTGAAAATATTCCGGCTGGACACATTAGGTATTTTGTTAAGAGTGCTTTAGAGAAGTTACTAATAAAGTCTGGTTTTGAAATTATAAAAATCTCATCTGATGAAGTAATCCTTGATATGAATGGAAGAATTAAGTCAGTATTGTTAGCTAAATTATTTCCTGAAATAGGTAGATGTTTGATTGTTGTGTGTAGGACTTAGATTTGTTATTGGTAAATAATTATTTGGTATATTCTATACCTGTAAAGTATTCTTTCTTGAGATATTTAATGCATGAGAACACTGAAAATAAAATATTAAAAAACTATATTAACAATTTCATTTCAAAATATTTAGATTTGTTAATAATTGTTTTGTTAGGATGTATACCATTATTATGGTATACAAAGGATTGTTTAATAGCTGGCGGTGATTTTAGTAATTTATTAAACTCGATTAATTCTTCTTCACACTATCTCTTTCCCTGGACAAATACTGCATTAGGTGACTTTGGTATAGTCTCTTGTACTAGTCTCTCATATTATATATTCTTTTTCATTCTTGATGGTTTAGGATTAAATCCTGTTTTGGTTCAAAAAATATGGATGATTTTCTTTTTTATGCTTTCTGGTGTTTGTATGCGTTATTTTATCAGAACTATAGCGTCAGATATAAATAAGAAATATGTAGTTATGTCAATTATTAGCTCAGCTTTTTATATGATTAATTTTTATGTTATTAATGTGAGGCCCTCTTTGCTATGTGTTAATGGAATATATGCATGTACTCCTTTAATTATGGCTTTTATATATAAGATGCTAGTTGTACGGAAAAAACAATTTAGATATGCTATTTTAACGTCATTATCTACCTTGTTATTGATTTCTGGTGCTGTAAATCCACCTGTTATGGCTGTTTTTCTATTTATTCAGATTTTATTTATTTTTTATTTGTTGTTTTTTTCGAACAATCCCATTGAATTTATAAAAAGCATAAAATATATCTTATTATGTATATTTATCTCTATTCTTATAAATTTATGGTGGTTAATTCCTTTTTATAAATTGCTTTTTTGTTATAAAGCATATGCAGTATATATGCCGGTGTATTGGAATCCAGGTTCTTTCATTAAAGATACTTTTGTATTAGCTGGTTCTTGGGCTTGGGGAGATGGTTATTATCCGATAAGTTATCCAGTTTATCAAAATATATTTGTAAAATATACTATGTATTTAATACCTTGCATTGTTTTTTCAGTATTATTAATTAAAAATAATAAGTTTAAAAAAATATCTTATTTCTTTTTAATAGTATCTTTTATAGGCATATTATTGTCAAAAGGTAGGGGTGGGGTATCTGGGAATATTTTTGTTTATCTTTTTGATAATTTTCCTCTATTTTGGATGTTTAGAGAGCCTTATTCAAAATTTAGTGTGTTAACTGTTTTGGGATATTCTGTCTTGTTAGGTGTGTGTGTTCAGAGTGTTTTTGATAAAGTTATAAAATATAATAAAAGATTATCAATATATGTTCCTTTTGTTGTCTTATTAATTGTATTTTTTGCAGGTTGGCCGATATTTACTAAATATTTCATAGATCAAACTGATAGAGGTTTTATATCTTCTTTTGTAAAAGTTCCAAAATATTGGGATGAGAGCGCGTCATATATGAATAATAAGAATGATAACTTTAGACTTCTCGAAATGCCGGAAAATAAGAGCGCTTATACAATGTTGGGGTGGGATAATGGATTTAGTGGTGCTTCTCCAGATAGATCATTTTTTAAAAAGCCGGTAATTACAAGCAGTCTATATTCTCCTAATATTATACAATATTATTACTATATGTTTAGGGATTATAATTATGGTGTAGCTAGAAGATTATTTAAATTATTTAATGTAAAGTATGTATTTCAGCGTAATGATTTTATGTGGACAATTTTTGGGTCATGGCATCCAAAAAAAGCACGATTATTCCTTCAAAATAAATTAGGACTGCAAAAAGAAAAGTCATTTGGGCTTGTTGATTTTTACAATACAGGAATAAATGCTGAAAATGTTTATTTGAAAGATAGTATAGATATAATAGTAGGTGGTTTTAATGCTTTGCAATTACTGAGTTATACAAAATATATGGATAATCCATCTATAAGTTTTTGGGGAATTAAACAAGAATTGAAAAATGAAAAACTTTATAAATATTCAAAAAGAATAATATTTTCAGAGGGATCAGATAAGTGGATAATGCGTTTATTGCCTGAATTATGTAAATTTAATCCGGAAAAAAAGTTGGGGTGGAAAGATCATGATTATAAGATTGGGTGGAGTCTAAGGAATAATTTTTATGGGGGAGAGTGGCTTGAAGAAGAAGATCAAAAGTTTATAAATGGTGATTTTTTTGAAAATAATGGGGCCATTTTTACAACTGGTGAAGCTCCTTTTAACTTTGAATGGAGCATTAATAATAAAGATGATTATTATATTGGAATGAAATATTATGTTTCAGGTTTTGATGATAAAGTTATATTAAAGGTTAATAGTGAAGATATTGGATATAACAAATTGACTCAGAGTTTGCCTAGTATGAGATGGGTTGTAAAGAAGAAATCACTATCTCCGGGAAAACATAAAATATCAATATTAAATAAAGGGAAAAGTGCGACTGTAGATTCTGTTGTTTTTTTTACTGACAGAGATATTAAAAAAGCTCATAAAAAAGCTGAAGAAATTGTTAAAGATAAAGATAAGTTATTTCTATTCTCATTAAATAACAAAGATTCATTTGATAAAAAATTCAGAATTATTGAGGATGAACAGTTTAGAATAAGTGTTTGTGCTTCTAATATAGATGTTTCTGATGAACAAAGAATAAAATTTTATATAGATGATAAACAATTTGAAGGGACTATTGAAAAAGAAAAATTGACAGAGATTGATACTGTAAAATTAACAAAAGGCATTCATTCAATTAGAGCCGGTGAAGGATGTAATAATGTTATAGTAAAAATATTTATCGAAAACAAAGAAAATACCCAGTATTATAAGAATATTTCTGAAAAAAAATATGGTCCATCAAGATTGGTTATTGAACATTTCGAAATTGATAAACCTATGTTTTTGATTTTTAATGAAAAATATCATGATGGATGGAAGGCTTATAATATGACTAATAAACAGAAATTTTATACAGGGTTCATGACTTTTATGAATGTTTTTATACCTAGAAATAACTTCAAAGAGATTAAGGATCACGTAATGGTAAATGGATATGCAAATGCATTTTATTTACCTAAAGCCGGTAATTATAATATTTTATTAGAGTTTGAGCCTCAAAATGGTTATGATAAAGGTTTATTTATTTCTCTAATTACTGGTATTTTGTGTATAATATTTTTAGTTGTGAATTTATTTAGGAAAAGAATAATTAAAATTTAGTTAAGTATATTTAAAAATAATTAGTGATTATTGTGGAAATATTGTTCCGGAGTTATGGATATGACAAATAAAATTATTGAAAAAGAAATTGCTGTTGTTGGACATGTTACTGAAGTTTATGGTCCAGTTCAAGCACTTACCAATTATTTGAAAAAGCAAGGCAAAAACATCATATTTATTTCTAATCCATTTGCATATTGTTCTTTAGAGAAATCTATAGCTTGTATTTATAAAGATAAAATGGAAGTGAAAAGTATAGATGGTCCTAAAAATCCAACATTCAAGAAACTTTATGCATTGTATTATATAAGAAGCTCATTATTTACATTTATTCAAGTTGTAAAAAGGAGGAAGAGAGTAGGGCTATATATTGGTATTGATAATCTAAATGCATTTATTGGATTAATTCTTAAAAAGTTGGGTTATGTAGATAAAGTTGTTTATTATGTAATTGATTATACAAAAAAAAGATTCCTATTAGGTTTTTTTAACTGGTTATATCATTTTATAGATAGAATATGTATAAAAAATGCGGACTATATATGGAATATATCTTCAAGAATTGCTGATGTGAGAGAATCACAAGGTGTTAATATGGAAAGAAATCTTGTTGTGCCTGTTGGGGTGGAACTTGAAAAGATAAAAAAACCTAATGATTCAGAAAGAGATAAGAATTTGCTTGTTGCTGTAAGTCATTTGACTGAGTCCAAGGGAATACAGCTTATTATTGATGTTATGTCAGATTTAAGGAATGAGTTATCTGCAGTAAAGCTTCATATAATAGGAACTGGTCCGTATGAATCAGTCTTAATAGATATGGTAAAAAAAATGGGGTTAGATGAATATATTAAATTCTTAGGACCTATGAATCATGATGATTTGTTTGCTTATCTACCTAAATGTGGTATTGCGTTGGCAACATATACAGAGGATCCTGATAGTATTACATATTATGCAGACCCAACAAAACCTAAAGAGTATTTAGCATGTGGTTTGCCGGTAATTATTACTAAAGTTCCATGGATTGCTGAAGCTATTGATAATAAGCATATGGGTATTGCGATTCATTATAAAAAAGATGATCTTAAAAATGCTATTATAAAGATGTTGCAAGACAGTGATTTTTATGATGAATGTAGAATAAATGCTTTTGATTTTGCATCTAAACTTTCATGGGATCAGATATATGATAAGGCATTAGATGAATCTAGAATTTAAAATGGATACATATTATAAGAGCTATTAATGAAGACGAAAGTAGACATTTCAAAACAATTCTTTGATAATAAAGCTCAAGACGTAAACACGTCTTTTATTAGAACGGTTTCGCTTTCTCAAAAAAATGAGTTTGATTTAATTAGGAAAAACATCAGTGAAAAGCCAAGAGAGAGCACTATACTTGACATTGGAGGTGGTTGGGGGAGGATTTCACTGTTTTTTCTTAAGGAGGGGTTTTCTGTAACCGTAGTTGATGTATCTATAGGAGCGTTAAACACTCTTAATACTATTTATACAAATGAGAAAAATGATGCATGGGGGAATTTAGAAACTATAGAAGGTGATCTTTCAAAGTTAGGCAATATCGGGACATATGATATTGTGTTTTGTATAGCAATCTTGCATCATGCTGATTCAATAAAAAACATTTTAGACAAAGCATATAAATCGTTAAAAAGAGGCGGACGTTTGATTGTTTTAGAGCCTAATCCTATGAATTTGTTATGGTATATTTTTATATTCTATCAAAGGATGTGGAAAGTAGAAAAAGGAATATTGCGGTGTCGTAGAAATAGTATTATTCAATATTTAAAAGATTCAGATTTTAATTCAATAAAAGTTGAAGGTTATGGGATGTTTCCTAATTGTATATTTAATTTCTCGGAAAAATTGTTAAAAATAAATGCTTCAGTAATACCTAATTTATCATTTCTAAAAGAATTTGCATTATTTAATATCTATACAGGTATTAAATAAATTCTATCTATCGTTCAATCAATTACTTCTATAATATTTATTAATTTTTATTCTATAATATTGTTTTATATAAACTAAGAAATAATATTGATATTGAGTGGGTAATATTATAAACTTTATGATCTGCAAACTCTTGTGGTAAAAGATGTTATAGGAGTGTAAAAGCTATGGCAAATATTTTATTTATAGATAGGGGTATCCCTAACATTGGGATAGCTTATATGTCTTCATACTTAAATAAGCACAATCATAATGTGCACTATTTTAGGGCTTCATTAAAATCAATGTTTGTCCCCAATCTTGAGATAGAAATAGACTCATATATAACTGATGTTTTGCATGAGAAAGTTGATATATTTTGTATATCAATAATGGCAATAAATTGGTCCTGGGTTAAAGAAAAAGTAAAGATTTTAAAACAAAAATATCCTTCTATCCCAGTATTAGTTGGAGGACCTTTTGCTACAACATCTCCTGATGTTATATTAAATTATTCAGAAGTAGATTATGTCTGTATAGGGGATGGAGAAAAGCCTTTATTAGATATTGCAAATAGCATTGATTTAGGTTCATTATCTACTGATATTGTTGATATATGCAATATTTCATTCAAAGATAATAATGTACCTGTTATAAAAGATATGACTTTTTATGTTAATAACCTAGATGATTATCCATTTCCGGATTTTAGTATTTTTGAGGGTCAATTCTCAAAACATTATTTTAAATATCCGGGTATAATAACTAGTCGCGGATGTCCGTTTTCTTGTACATATTGTACATGTCCCGGTTTAAAGGAAATATATTCAAAAGTAGGTAATTTTGTAAGACAGCACAGTGTAGAATATATGATTGAATATTTGAGTAAGTTAAAGATAGATTATGGATGTAAATCTTTTATTGTTAATGATGATATTTTCTTCCTTAACAAGGAATGGCTGAGAAAATTTGCACATGAATATAAAAAGAAAGTTAATATACCTATAACGTGTTTAGGTAATCCTAATTGTGTGGATGATGAAGTGGCAACTTTGTTGCATGAAGTTGGATGCAAGTTGGTGATTTTTGGTCTTCAAAGTGGATCAGAAGCTGTAAGAAGAAAAATAAAAAGGTTTGAAACGAATCAAAAAGTTATTCAAATGGCAAATTCTTTTAAAAAAGCTAATGTGCATTTTTCAATAAATCACATTTTTGATTTTCCTTTTGAGGATATAAAGAGCATATATGAAAGTGCATGTTTGTATAATGAAATTAGGCCAAATATGATAGATCCTTTTTCATTGGTATATTTTCCAAAGGCTGAAATTGTTAAGGATGCAGTTCAGTTAGGATACCTTACAAAAAAAGAAGAGGAGCTTATAGAATTAGGGGAAGTAAGTGGCCAAGTAAACCCATATAATACAAAAAGAGATTCGAACTATAAAAGATATAACCTTTTTTATAATATGATACCTTTAATGCCAAAAGCGTTTGTGGATTTTATTTTGGTTTCACAAGAAAGATTTATTAAATTTTCAAAATTATTATCTTATATGCCGGGATTTACCGCTGCATTTGTTAAGTTGATTCTTGCTTTTAAAAATCGAACGCAATTTATACAGCTTTCGTTTCTTCCTGACCTAATATATTATTTTAAACGAAAACTTCTGTGTAAATGATAATCAATTATTTTGGTAAAAAATGACAAATTCTAAAAAGATTTTATTAGTATATCCTGGGAAGCAGGGAGCAACTTTTCCTGAATTGCCATTGCCAATTCTTTATCTTTCATATGCATTAAGGGAAGCCGGGTTTTTCCCGCACGTATTAGATATGCGTTTAGATGACTATAAATTAGTTTGTCCACAGGATTATTTGTTTATTGGTGTCAGTGTTTTAACCGGTCCTCCGATAAAATATGGTCTCCAATTTGCGAAATTCGTTAAAAATATATGCCCGGAAGTTCCAATTGTATGGGGTGGGATACATACATCATTATTACCTGAACAAACTTTAAAGAGTGATTTAGTGGATTATGTAGTTTTTGGAGAGGGAGAGGATACTATTAAGGAGTTAGCAATAACCTTGAGTAATAAAGGGGATGTGTCATGTATTAAAGGTATTGGATATAAAACAGATGGGAAAACCTGTGTAAATGAGGCTAGAGAGTTTATTGACTTTACTAAAATACCGAAAGAATTACCTTATGAATTATTTCAAATGGATAGATATGTAATAGATATTTTTCCGATACACTCAAGCCGTGGTTGTCCATATAGATGTAGTTTTTGTTATAGCCTAGTATTTAATAAAAGACGTTGGCGGGCTAAGTCTGCTGTTACGGTATTAGATGAAATTGAATATGTTATTAATAAGTTTGGAGTTAGTCATATCAGTTTCACATGGGAGGATGAATTTTTTATTGATAAAGATAGAGTAAAAGATATATGTGAAGGAATTTTAGAGCGTAATATTAATATTAAATGGGATGCATTTTGTAGATTTAATCATTTTTATAAGTTTGAAGAAGACTATATAAGGTTACTGGAAAGATCAGGTTGTGCTTCATTATCATTTGGCGGAGAGTCAGGTTCTCAGAGAATGTTAGACGATATAATTACTAAAGATGTTGTAGTAGAACAGATGATAATAACTGCTAAAAAACTAGCAAAGACAAAGATTTGTCAAATTGTGAGCTTTATATCAGGTTTGCCTGAAGAAACAGACCGAGATATGGATTTGACATTTAAATTGATGGATAAACTTTATGAAATAAATCCTAATATTTATTTAAATGGTTTATTTTTATATACTCCTTATCCTGGAACTAAACTTTTTGAATTGGTTGCGACAAAATATAATTATCAGATACCTGATTCTTTAGAGGCATGGGCTAATTTCGGTATATTTAGAAATGTAGGCGCAACATGGCAGACAGAAGACTATATGAAGAAATATAAAACTGTGTCAATATTGACGCGTTTTCCATTTTATAGAAATCAATTTAGATTAAAAGATATAGGAACAGTTATTGGTGGTGGTCGTTTTGATAAATTTCCATATAATATTATATACTATGTATTTACATCTTTGGCAAGATGGCGTTGGAAAAAGAAATATTTTAAATTCCCTATAGAGTGGTGGCTTTTGGAAAAGATCATGGAAAGGTATAGGGGATTTATATGATGATTGTTGAACGAAATAAAACAATCTGATATAGTTTGTACAAGCACCTCCTCACTGCAATGTAGTGTGGAGGTGTCGTTTTAAACACAATATTTTATTAATACAGGTTAATAATAATATGAAAGCAAAAATATTTTCTATAATAATACTTAATTGGAACGGTAAAAAATGGCTCAGGAAATGCATTGACAGTGTTTTGCAACAGAGCTTTAAAAAATATGAAATCATTTTTGTAGATAATAATTCAAGTGATGACTCTGTTAAATTTGTTGAAGAAAATTACCCATTCATTAAAGTTATTAATAATGATCAAAATTTTGGGTATGCAAAAGGGAATAATATTGGTGCTGATATAGCATCTGGTGATTTTATTTTCTTTTTGAATAGTGATGCGTATATTGAAAAAGATTGTCTGGAGCATATTGATAGAGCTATATGTTCGAGCCAAAACAAGGTAAATATATTTGCGTTAAAAATGTTTTCTTACGATAAAGCAAAAAACCTGTATCCAAATAATAGTTGGATGATCGTTGATGTTTTTGGTTATCCTCATTTAGGGGTAGAACCCTTTTATTCAGATGGAGCGGCATTGGTTATTAGTAGAAACTTGTTTGATAAATTAAAAGGATTTGATGAATATCATTTTATGTATGCTGAAGATATAGATTTATGTTGGCGGGCAAAATTAATTGGTTGCAATGTTGTAGGGCTACAGGCGGCGATAGTTTATCATTCAGTAAGTGGTTCTAGTTTTGCCGCAGATAAAGACTCAAATATGCATATTACTTCTGTTAATAAGCGTTATCTTGTAGAAAGAAATACAATTCGTAATCTTCTAAAGAACTATTCTACAATAACTCTTTTATGGATAGTCCCGTTACTATTGTTAATGTATTTTATTGAATGTTTTCTATGTATATTTTTGCGCAGGTCGGAGATGATCTACCATGTGTATATAAAAGCCTTACAATATAATTTTGCTATGTTAAAAAATACGATAGAGGAGAGAAATATAATTCAAAAAAAGAGAGTTGTTTCTGATATAGGTATATTTAAATATATGACATTTAGATTATCCAAGGTAAATCTGGTTAAAAAAGTTGGAATAAGTAATGTTTGTGTGAAAAATGAGAAGTAGATTTAATATACTAATTATTTTTGTTTTATCATTAGTTCCACTTATGTGGTTTAGAGAAGGACTTCTAATAGCTGGAGGTGATGGCCCTTTATTCTTAAATCCTGTGAACTATTTTCAGAATTTTGTGAGATATCCTGTATCTGATATTAGCGGCGTTCATGCATTTGAAGTTAATCTAATATTTCCACTACTAATCTTCTATTATATTTTTGAAGCAGCGGGTGTTTCATTAATTGTTACAGAGAAAACTTTGTTTGTGCTTTATTTTTTTGTTGCGGGCACATCAATGTATTACTTAATGACCGTGCTTCTGAAAAGTGATAAGAAATATGATAATTTCGCAAAGTTGATTGCCGCTGTATTTTATATGTTTAATTATTTTGTTATTTTGGTTAATCCTTTGTTAACACAATTTATTGCATATACCTTAATGCCATTGATTTTAGGGCTATACATCAAAGGTACAACAACAGACGGGCCACCACTGTTTAAAAGAAGCTTATTGTTTGTGGCGGCTCTTTCATTTTTACCTGCTGCATTTTCAAATCCTCCTTTTATCGTAGTAATTATTTGTATATTAGTTGGTTATTCATTATTTGATCTTATTATAGTAAATAGATTCAAGAATATTTCTCGTATTTTAAGTTTTATTCTGCTTAGCATTTTCTTGTATATTCTCATTAATCTCTGGTTTTTAGGTGTTTGGTATGTGCATTTTACTTCTAGTGGAAATGCTATTGCTAATATTCTTCCGGGATACTGGAATCCTGGGTCTGATTTGAGTCAAACTTTTGTTTTAAAAGGTAGCTGGGCATGGAATGATCAGTATTTTCCTTATTTTTATGAGTACTTTGAGAAAACACCGTTTAAGATATTCGCGTACTTGTTTCCAATTACAATATTTACAATACTTCTATTCAAAATCAAAAAATTTATAATGTATTTTTTTATTTTATTAGCTTTTGCAGGGATTTTCTTTGCTAAAGGACGTTGGGGAATGTTTGGTGGTATTTATGCATATTTATTTGATAACTGCCCAATATTTTTGATGTTTAGAGAGCCACATGCAAAATTCACTTTACTAACTGTTTTAGGGTATTCAGTCTTGCTAGGTGTGTCTTTATCAAAGATAATCCAATATATCGTATATAGAATGCGTAAAATTGGGTTTTTACACAGATTTAAGAATACAGTCTTTTGTGGTATCGGGACTTTTGTTATTTTCATGATTGTTTATAATTCATGGCCGATTGTTACGGGAAATATCATATCAGACAAAAGAGGGCAAATTCCTTCATTCCGTGTTAAAGTGCCTAATTATTGGCTGGAAGCTGCTGATTGGTTTAATAACCAGGATGAAGATTTCAATATACTTGAATTGCCTGAGAATAAATGGCCATCAATATGGCTTGCTTGGGATCAAGGATATGCTGCAGGAGGAAATCCGGTTAACTTTTTATTTAATAAATCAACAATTCATAGTCCGGTTAGCAATGTTATTGCGCGACAAGTATATACAGGTCTTACTCAAGGAATGTCTTCTAACATATACAAATTGCTTCAAATGTTAAATGTAAAATATCTTTTTCAGAGAAATGATTATTTGTGGAACACATTGAAAACAGATTCACCTTCTGATGTTAAAAAGATGTTAAGTAATCAAAAAAACATTAAATTGGAAAAAACTTTTGATAAGCTCGATATTTATTCTATTAACACTAAACCATCAGTTTTTACTTCTACAGAATATCTGGCCGGGGTATTTGGAGGAACTAAGTCATTAATTCCTTTAAGTGTATTTTATGATGTTGATAGAATGGGGTTTTATTTTTTTAAGCATTTAAAAGATGATGATATTAATGCATTAAATTCATTTTCGAGCTTGATAGTTTTTAATAATTCATTTGATGATCTTGTTAAAGATTTTGTGCCAGACAAATATAGATTAGATCCTGTAAATGCTCTTACTTGGAAAGATACTGATATAAAAAAAGGTTGGGCCATTGCAAATGATATGAATAAGACTCCTTTTAATCTTACAGAGAGGAAGCTTTTAGTCGGGGAATATTTAAATAAAGGCAAAGGTGTTCTTACTATGTCAAAAAAACCTTTATCTTTTAATTATTTTGCTGATAAAAAGGGCGTTTATAGTATCTTTATTAGAATGATGCCTTTATCTTCAGGAGAAGGGCTTTCTTTCTTTATAGATGGTAGAAAAATCAGAATGTTTAAAAATATTGAGAGTGAACGTACGTTTTTTCAATGGAAAGAAGTTGGTGAATGTAATTTGTCTCAGGGGGATCATATTGTAACAATAAATAGTAATGGGACTAGATATCTTGTTGATGAAATTATAGTTATTCCTGAAAGAAATATAGAAATTGAAGAAGATAAATTGCTAGAGGTTATTAAAGAAAATAAGAGTAGCATTGATTATCTATTTTATACTGAAAAGTGTTATAATAATCAGAATCTATATATTCCTCAAGATGGAAGTTGTAGATTAGATGTTGTTTTGTCAAAAAATGATCTAAATATGAACAAAGCTATTTATGTTGATAAGGTTCTAATTGATTTAAATCAAGATTCTAATGATAAACTGTTTGCTAATATAAAGTTGAGAAAAGGTAAACATACTATAAAGACAGATATAAAAGGCGGAATTGTAAAAGTATCACAAAAGAGTCAGTTTGATGATACAGTGGGTCCAATAATTAATTATGAAAAATATGGGTCTTCTAGGTATAAAGTAGAAATTAATAATATTTCTAAACCTTTTTATTTGATTTTTAAAAATAATTTTGATGTAAATTGGAAATTATCTAGGTTGATTGATAATAATAAAGATTATGTATTAAAAAAATTTGATTTATTTAGTATATTTAGAAAAAGAAGCAATATGGAGGAGATAGGAAAGCATTCTGTTGTAAATGGTTATGCAAATGCTTATTATATAGACGATAATGGTGATAATATATATATATTGGAAAATAAAATGCATAGAGTGTTTGAAAATAGTGTTTTGATTTCGTTATTAAGTGTATGCTTAATAATTGTGATATTTGGCTTGAAAAGATTTAAATAGTATTGTGTATTATTGCTAATAAAGAATAATGGTTATGGAAAATAATAAAATTATAAAACAAAGTTTATTGTCAGAAATTCTTTGTTGTACACATTGCCGTGGTGATCTGTATGAGTCTGATAATTGTTTGATCTGTAAGGAATGTAAAGAGCGATATGATATTGTAGATGGTATTCCAATAATGATTCAAACTAAAGACATGGATAAAAGCACAAACCTTTCTTTTGAAAAATGGAATGAGCGTTATGAATCTTTTGACGTAGATGAGAATATTGCAAATTATCATAATTTATTTGAAAAAGATACGGTGAGTCTTTTATCAAAAGGGATAGGTAGTGCACCAGATATTTCCGGGATTGTTCTAGAAATTGGATGTGGTTATGGGGCATCAAGAGGTTTTTGGCATGATAACAATTTTGTTTATGTTGGGCTGGATTTTTCTCTTAATATACTAAGGCAAGCAAAGAAAATGAATGAGTTTAAGAATGGAGAATCTTTGTTTATATGTGGAGATTTATTAAATCCCCCTTTTAAAAAAGAAGTATTTGATTTAATATGGGGAGCTGGTGTTATAGAGCATTTTGAGGAGACATTAAAGGCTCTTAAGGTAATAAGGGATATTCAAAAAGTTGGTGGTAGGATGTTACTTACATTTCCATATCTTTCTATGGGGGCACTAACATATAGGCAGGTTTGGGGAAATATACCTGATATGATGATCTTACGGGACTTAGCAAAATTCGTGCATATAAATATTTTTAAAGAAAAATTTATGCAATTTGGTTTTGAGTATTCTTTTACTGAGACAAAAATAAGAAAATTGATCAAAGATGCAGATCTCCAATTAATAGATTTTGGACACCATGATATTCATACCACTTTTGATTATTTTAAGAACAAAAAGATAAAAGATATCCTAAGAAAAATAGAGAAAGTTAGGCTTTTTTGGGCAATGGCATATTTAATAGCAGAGAAAAATACAAATGACTAAAAAATATAGTTTAATAAAAAAAATAGTATCATTATATATAAATCCTTTAAAGACAATGTCTTATACCCCCAGTAATGTTTGTCGTCTTATTTCAAATTTCATTTCTGCGTTTAGATCTAAACCTACAGCTGCATACCCCATGGGGTTGTTTATTGAACCTTCTGGTCATTGTAATATTCGATGCAAAACATGCGTTACAGTTGATTATCGTACGAGAGACAAGGGCTTGATGGAGTATGAAAAATATATAAAAATAGTTGATGCGGTAAAGCCTGCGTATCTTGTCCTTGGCGGGTACGGTGAGCCAACGATGAATAAAAACTATTTTGATATGATTCGGTATGCTAAATCAAAGAAAGTCAATGTAAAATCCGTTACTAATGCCACGTTGCTCGATGAAAAGAAAGCTGAGGAGCTTGTTTTAAGTGGCCTTGATTTATTAAATATATCGCTCGATGGCGCTACAAAAGAAATATTTGAAAAAGTTAGAGTGGGAGCTGATTATGATACGGTAGTAAGAAATATTAAGTTAGTTATTGAGGCAAAGAAAAGATTTAACAAGAAGAAACCTGCCATGAATATTGATATGACCCTGATTAAAGATAATGTTCATGAGATTTCAAAATTAATACAATTATGCCATAATGAATTTGGCGTTGAACCGGTATTTTCTTTGTTTATGCTGTATGATAAAGACGATAAAAAGGATATGGCATTGACCGATGCCCCTGAAATTCGCCAGCATCTTATAGACGGCATAAAAGAAGCTGAGAAAGTTGGTTATAAATCAAGTATATCAAGTCTTTCCATAAATCTTGAAGTGCTTAAAATGAAATACACGAAAAAAGTCACAAGTCCTTGCTTTTTGCCATGGCTGGGTTTGAATGTTACGTGGGATGGGAGAGCTTTTCCATGCTGTTATTTTTATGATTGTCAGATTGATTTGGGCAATGTTTTTGATGAGGGGTTTGAGAGTGTATGGAATGGAAGTAAATACCAAGAATTCAGAAGGTCTTTAGCGAAATCACGACAATCGATAAAAGTGTGCTCACTATGTACCATTGAAGATGAAGGATTGAATGAAATATTCAGGAAAATAGTTACTGTATGTCCACCCATCAAAAAACTTAGTTCAATACCTTTTGATACGATTCATAAATAAAAAAAGTATTTATCTCACAAGAGCTGGATTGTATATGGACAGTAATAGTAAAAACTAGGAGAGAATATGAAAATATTGATAACAGGTTCTGCAGGTATGTTAGGAAGCGCTATGATGCCTACTTTGGCTGGTGAGGGACATGAAATAATAGCAACGGATATTAATATTGTTGAGGATGGGATGGAATGTCTTGATGTGCAGAACCTATCTGAAGTACAGGCAGTAGCAGATACTCATAAACCTGATATGATAATGCATCTTGCCGCTGAAACGGATGTAGATAAATGTCAGATAGATGTTGATCATGCGTATAGAGCAAATACCTTAGGAACTCACAATATTGCCTTAATATGCCAAAAATTGGATATTGAAATGGTGTATATAAGTACCGCCGGAGTATTTTACGGTGATAAAACTGAGCCGTATATAGAGTTTGATATTCCTCGCCCTGCAAATGTCTACGGGGATAGTAAGCTGCAAGGAGAAATTATTGTCCAGCGACTTTTAAATAAATACTATATATGTCGTGCAGGGTGGATGATTGGCGGCGGCGGGAATAAAGATAAAAAGTTTTTAAACAAAGTTATGCAACAAATCAAAAAAGGCGCAAAAGAAATTAAAGCTGTTGAAGATAAGTTTGGATCGCCAACATATACTGTTGATTTTTCAAAGTGTATGGCACATCTCATTAAAACAGGTTTTTATGGACTCTATCATATGGGAAATATTGGAAGTTGTTCACGGTATGATATTGCAAAAAAAGCATTTGAAATCTTAGATATTAATGATGTCAAGCTCTCTCCATGTACATCAGAAGTTTTTCCTCTGCCGGCTCCTCGAGCACGTTCTGAATCTATGACCGATTATATGCTCAATCTAAGGGGTATCAGTATTATGCGTCCCTGGGAAGAAGCGGTAACTGACTATATAAAATCAAATTTTTCAAAATAGGTGTTACTTTGAATTCTCCTCTTGTTTCTTTTATGATAATAAATTGGAATGGCAAGAACTATTTGGAAAAATGTTTTACCTCGATACAAGAACAAACTTATCCGCATATTGAAGTTATCATGGTCGATAATGGATCGAGCGACGATTCAATTCTGTTTACTGAATCTAGTTTTCCTACAGTCCGCATTATAAAAAACACTGATAATCTTGGTTATGTTATTGCGAAAAATCAGGCTGCAAAATCCGCCCAGGGAACATATCTTTTTTCTTTGGATAGCGATACTCATCTTGATCGTTTCTGTGTTGAAAATCTCGTAAAAGAAATGGAATCGGATTCTCGGATTGGCATGTGTGCCTGTCATTTAAAAAGTTATGCCGGTGCTTCGGAATTGTCATGTGGCTTTGGTTGTGATTTTTTCAGTACAGCTACGTACAATGATAAGGAACCGTTTTTTTCTGATGGAGCGGGTATTTTTATTCGTAAAGACCTTTATATCGAGATAGGTGGATTTGATGAAACGCATTTTATGTATAAAGAAGATGTTGATCTAGGATGGCGTGTTAACCTTATGGGGTATCGTGTTTTTGCCGCGCAAAAAGCAATCGTTTATCACATGAGCGGGGGGGTGAGCGGTATTGAAGGAAAAAGGCTGGACGCTCACTGGAAGAACGGGACGCAATATGAAACTAATTATCGTCGTAGGTATCTTGGGGAAAAAAACAGTTTGAGAAACGTCTTAAAGAATTACAGTTCTTTAACCTTAATATGGATGATTCCTCTATATGTGTTAGTTTCTGTTGCGGAAATGCTCCTTTTTTTATGTGTAGGGCAGCCAAAGACTGTTTTAAATTGCTATCTGAAAGCCTATGGATGGAATATTCGTCATTTAGCCGATACAATAAAGGAACACAATAGAATGCAGCGGTTGAGGAAGGTAGGCGACTTGACGATTTTAAGAAAAATGGACAAACGACTTGGGAAGTATCTAAGTTTTAGGAAAATGAAAAGAATACCGATTGTTAAATAATCATGTTTGACTCTAAAAACTAGGTGCATTATGTTTAAGAAAATATTCCATGATACGTTTCAAATGGTCTCATCAGGTTTTATATATAAAATCCTCTCAAAGGTAATGAATGTATTGAATACATGTGTGCCAATTCCTAAGAATTTTACAATTGCCATTGGGAAAAACAAATATACAGCAAAAACATTTGATCGTGTAATGGCGCTCTTTTTTTGGAAACATGGGATGCTCGAATCTTATGAAACAGAAAATATAAAAAATATGATCAGTGAAGATATGGTAGTCTTAGATATTGGTGCTAATATTGGATATTATACACTTATATTCTCAGATTTAGTAGGTAATGGAGGCGTTGTGTACGCCTTTGAGCCAGATCCAGATAATTATATGACGCTTACAGAAAATGTAAAAGCTAATCATTGCAATAACGTAGTTGCACTTTCTAAGGCCGTCGCGCAAAAAAATGGTTCTGTTACATTGTATAGAAATGAAGGAAATAGAGGCGATCATAGTATTCATGATTACACGGGAGATAAAAAAAATACTGTGATTGTTGATTGTGTATCACTTGATAGTTATTTTTCTCAAGGAACAAAGGTGCATTTTGTCAAAATGGATATTCAAGGAGCTGAACCAGAAGCTTTTGAAGGAATGAAGCGCATATTAAAAGAAAATACGGATATAATGCTCTTAACAGAGCTGATGCCAGCAAATTATGCTGATACAGGAAAAGGGGCGCAAGATTTCCTAAAGATGCTCGATCATGAGTATGGTTTTATTGTTTATTATGTTGATGGGACTCGAAAGAAACTCGTACGTTTGAATGAAGATGAAATTCAAAAAAAATGCTTTGGTGGAAAGAGTATCAATGTTGTGCTGAAGAGAAACTGAAGAAGAGAATAGAGAATATGGTAACTGTATTTGATAAAATAAAAAGCGTTCTTATCAAACCTTTTGTTAAGAGCGAGAACTTGTCTATGCTTATATTTTTCATTACCTCTCGCTGTAACCAAAAATGTAAGAGTTGTTTTATTTGGCAAAGGAAAGATAATGCTAAAGCAGACTTAAGTATTTCTGAAATAGAATCAGTCAGTAAAAAAGCACCGCTTATAGATGTTCTTCTCCTTTCTGGCGGGGAACCTTTTATGAGGGAAGATATTGTTGATATAATACGGCTGTTTTTTGAAAATAATGGCATTAAGAATCTTGCAATACCCACCAATGGAAGTCTTACAGATATATCGTGTTCCAAAATTAAAGAAATTGCCAGTATATCGAGTGGTCTCAGTGTGAGTGTAAACTTTTCGATAGATGGCACAATGGATATCCATGATAGTATAAGGGGCGTTTCCGGTGCTTTCAAACAAACAGTATTGACATTAGAGAGTGTATTGGCATTAAAAAAAGAATATCACAATATTTCTGTTGTTGTGAACACAGTTATTATGAGTGATAACCTTGAAAATATTTCATCATTAATGTCGTTTATTGATGATAAAGGGTACGATCTTGATCACGTATTTGAAATTGTCCGCGGAAAACCACAATCTCCCGACATGCTTCATATGGATCAAAGGCTTTTAAAAGAGGTCTATGCGGATGTGTTGTTGTATCAAGAAAAACGGCTGAAGGAAAAATATTGTCGACATGATTTTAAATGGATCATTGATAGTTTTATTGCTCGCATCTGTCTTGCAAATCTCAGTGTTTTCTATCGCAAACAACTTGATATCTATTTTAAACAAAAATCCTGGGGTTTTCCATGTCAGGCAGGGAATTCCATTAGTGTTTTATATAGTAATGGCGATATGCCTTTGTGCGAGTTGCGTGATTCGGGTATTATGAATATTCGCGATAACGATTATGATATGAAAAAGATACTTCAGTCAGAAAACTTTGTGGATCTGAGAAAAAAAATCCGTCATGAAAAATGTAGTTGTACTCACATTTGTTTTCTAATGGAAAGCGCTTATAAAAGTGTCTCATTCTTGTTTTTTCAGTATCCGGTTACCTTTCTTAAAATGCTCTTTAAGGCAAGAATATGAATTTTTCAGTTATTATTCCTACGCATAATCGAAAAGATATCTTGCCTTTGACTCTTCGTGCACTTGAGGAGCAGCGTGAATATTCTCATGAATATGAAGTAATAATTATAGACGACGGGTCTCATGACGGAACCAGGGAATATCTTCAAACATATAATCCAAAGCGACCCCATTGTATAAAAATCTATCAGCAGCATAATGGTCCTGCATGTGCAAGAAATGCGGGGATAAAAAGAGCACGTGGAGATACTATAGTTTTTATTGGTGATGATACTGTGCCTGATCAATTGTTTCTCAGTCAGCACGAACAATCGCATAGAAGGTTTGCAAATTCTATTGTAGTTGGTTATACATCATGGCATCCGAAATGTGCTGTATCTCCATTTATGGATTTTCTTGATCGTAGTGGGTTGCAATTTAGCTATAATGGCTTGCAAGAATATCAGGAAATCGATTATAACATGTTTTATACATCCAATATATCTGTACCAAGAGAAATTCTGCAAACAGAATCCTTTGATGAGAAATTTCCATATGCTGCCTTTGAAGATATTGAGTTGGGATATAGATTATATAATAAGGGAGTTAAATCATTTTATTGTCCACATGCGAAATGTTTTCACTATCATTATTACGAAGATGAAAAGATGATACTTGCACGACAAAAACAGATTGCTGAGTCTTTGCTGTATATGATCAGTAGGCATCCAGAACTTGAACATACATACATTAAAAAATACAGAAAACTGATTGAGTATGCAGCTATAGCGTTATGTAATCCCATGACAAAATGTATCAATAAAGATCTGTACTGGCATGCAGGAATGATTAAATATAAATATAAACACTTAAACGCGCTATTGTCTCATAAAGAATAGGTAGTCTCTACATGTTTGCAATTGGAAACATGATTAATCTAAATTAGGAGCTGTATGAGTAATAAGAAATTATGGGTATTGATTTTTCTTTATCTGGTATTCTTCTTTTTTGCGGCACGCAATATAGTTGTTCCTGATAGCAAGCTTTTTGAGAGAGAGTATGACCTTGTTGCCGGACAAGAACAAATTGTCACAACGGTACCGTTGAAAACCTCATGTTTCGTTAAATGTAACATCTTTGGCGATAATATAATAAATAGTATCGAGACGTTTAAAATATTTTTCAATAATCAAGAATTAATCCCCAATAAGAAAGAAGTACGAGATAATTATCTTAGATATGAGTTGCGTGTTGATCAAGCGGGAGTGGTTAAAGGTAAAAATAGTATTACCTTTTCAATTATTCCCGATAAAGCACAATGCTCCATTTTAAATTTTAAGAAATCCTATCTGCGATATGAAAAGATATATATTGGCGATTTCTATTTATTAACATCTGCCGGTAAAGCAAGTGTTGGTTTTAGCATTATGAGTAGCATCATCTTTGCGTGCTCTATGACATTTGTATGGTTTTTAATGTCGTTATTCCTTAGCGCGCTATTTGACTATACGTATCTTCATGTATACAGATTTAATCTTATTCTTCTTACAATCCTTTTTGCCATTATAGTATTTTTTAAAACTATTTGCTATGTCAGTGGAATATCTGTAGCTTTAGGCTCAACAATATCGTCTGTATCGCTCCTTATCCTTTTTGTTGCGTATAAGTGCGCGGAAGTCCTTATGTATGGAAGAAAAAAACTTCTATTTTATTACAAAAGAGTTCTGCAATGGTTTGCGAAGGTGGAAGATAGGTATCGGCTATCAATAGTATTAGTTGTTTTATTCATAATCTCATATATTGCAGTTTTTTTTACTCTGCAGTATTTGCGGTATACAAGTTTTGTTTCAAGTATGGATCTTAATTGTATTGTGCAACTTGTATTTAATGCTATGGAAGGGCGGGTAAATGAAGTCCAAAATGGTGCGTTTGAACTTGTTAATTATCTAAAATTTCATTTACAGCCCGCTTATATATTATTTGTTCCGATGTATTATGTATTTAGAAGTAACTTGCTTTTTTATTTTGTGCAAACCGCGGTAATCGCTTTAGGCGCATTACCTGTCTATTGGATTGCAAGAGAAAAACTCAAGCATAAAGGCTATGCAGTTTGTTTTTCAATACTGTATTTGTTATACCCGTCTATACACAATTGTACTATGTATGGTTTTCATCTCGAGGAATTATCTATTGGAATTGGTTTGTTTGCATTTTATTTTCTTATCAGCAAAAAGCGTGGTTTATTTTTTGTCTCTTGTCTTTTATTAATGTCACTCAAGGAAAATGTTGCGGCAATACCTTTTATGCTGGGTATTTATGCGTTTTTTTGCGGGGAGAAAAAACTGGGGATTCTCGTATCGTTGATTTCTGTAGCATGGGTATATATTACTCTTTTTGTTGTAATTCCACTATATACGCCTGAAGGTCAGATTACGTACTCTGAGACTTTTTTTAGAAATTTAGGAGGCTCAAAAGATGATGTTATAATTAACCTGTTTTCTAATATGTATACTTATCTGAGGCCAATAATAACGGATCCTTTTAAATCTAATTTTTTATATCACCTTTTCGCTCCTTTAATATTTTTACCTATTTTGGCACCCGAAATTCTTATGATTGCTCTTCCGATATTTGGCCAGCTTTTATTGTCAAATTATCTCAGGTTTCACGATATAACTGTTTTCTATCAATCTTCTTTATTGCCGTTTGTCGTCATTGCCGCGATTTATGGTTTTAACAGATTGGTGAAAGGAGAAAAACTTATAGCCAAGCGGATATTTGGTTATAAAGGTAATTATTTTAGTATTGTTGTAATAGGTATTATGTTTATATCAACGCTATATTATTCGCATAAAAATATTACCCCTAAGCATGCTCCGGGTTATTTTCGCCCAGAGGTGTATTCTGTTAGTGATCGTGATAGAGATATAAAACAACATCTTGATGAGATTCCGGCAGGGGCATCTTTGGCTTCACCAATGAAGTATTATGAATATTTGTCCGGAAGAAGATATCAATATTATATATTTCCGGAAACTATACAAAACAAAAAACCTGAGTTAGTATTGATTGATTCATATATGTGTTGGCCTGCGTACGGTGAATATAGGTATAATGGAATGGTGATACATGCCCTCGATGCATCTGATAACTATAGATTGACATTGAAGTATCGAGGATACTATCTTTTTGAGAAAAAAGATACGATGCATCCATGCTCTATATACATATATGATCATACATTTTTTCATAAAACGTATGATAGTGAGAATAATGCCTATGAGTATGGCAAAGACATTTATATTCCTGAAGATGGTTTTTATACGCTTTATGTGGGTGTAAGTGATGCTGTTATTAGTTGCTCAAATGCGGACAAAGGATATGATTCATTTGAATTTCTTCCAGGTTTTAGGGGCGTAGTAAAAATTGCACAAAGCTTTAGCCCTCAAAAGATAAAATACAATGTACTACAAATATTAGTTCGTAGAATTGGAAACCCTGTATTTAGTTTATCCATACGAGAGGATGTTCATGGAAAGCCAGGGGGGGCATATTTAACTCGGATTGAAGGGACACAATCACAAGGAAAGGCGTATAAATATTCCTGGATTGATTTTGATATAAGTGATGTACTATTCGATATGTCAAAAAAATACTGGTTTGTACTTTCCGTAGAAGGTGAAAAGAATTACCATAGATACGAGATTGCCGCATTTAATCGTAGTTTAAAAAAAGGGTATAAGGATAGCATATACTATATATATGATGGCAAGAGAGATGTATGGGCCGCTCCATACAAGAGAAATCAAAAAATTGACAATGAATTTGGAAATGATATTGATGGGATTATTTTTAGAATGGTCAGAAAGGAAGAATTCTGTCAAAATGTAGTTGTACGTGTTGATGGTGTGAAGCATACGTTTGCTGAAAAGGATGATAAAAGATATCATAATATATATACACTGAAGTATGAAAAGATTCCCCTTGTAAAAGGGAAAAATAATTTTATTATTTCGGGTGATAAAAACTTCCAACTTAAGTACTTGAAGCTAGAAAAAATACAATAAAGAGGACATATATGTACGAAAAAAAAGACATTATTAAATTTTACAACGCATTTGCCCGCGATAGAGAGTTTTGGAGAGTAAAAAACAAATATTATCACCAGGAGCTTAATCGATTAGTTTCATTTCTTGTTCCACAGAAAAGCTCAGTGGTTGAAATTGGGTGTAGTGACGGAGAGCTTCTTGATACATTGAAACCGGTTGAAGGAGTGGGGGTGGATTTTAGCGAGAATATGTTGGAGTGTGCAAAAAAGAAATATCCTAATTATACATTTGAACTGCAAGATGCTGAAGATATAAAATTGGAGAGAAAATTTGACTATATAGTGATGTCTGACCTTGTCGGTGAGCTCAACGATGTCTGGAAGGCCTTTAGGGAATTGAAAAAAATCACTCATAGTAGGAGCAGAGTTGTTGTTACGTATCATAATTTTTTATGGGAACCGTTTTTAAAACTAGCAGAAAGATTAAAGTTGAAAATACCGCAAATGAATCAGAATTGGTTGTCTCTCAAGGATTTAAGAGATCTTCTAGATCTAAACGGTTACGAAGTTATTAAAGAAGGATATCATTTATTGTTTCCAAAACATATACCCATACTGTCAGCTTTTATGAACAAGTTTATTGCAAAGCTGCCATTCATAAAAAAGCTTTGTCTGATCATATATCTGGTTGCAAGAGAAAAAGAAAATGAGGGTGTTGAAAATACAAAGGAATTTTCATGTTCGATTATTATCCCTACGAAGAATGAGGCAGGAAATATTGAAGGTGCGGTTGAAAGAGTACCTAATATAGGTAAATCTTTTGAGCTTATCTTTGTTGACGGTAATTCTACCGATGGGACAGTAGAAAAAATAAACGATATGAAAGAGAAATATAAAGATAAAAAAGATATTTCATTAATACATCAGGGTGATGGAAAAGGAAAAGGCGATGCGGTCCGTAAAGGATTTGCTGCTGCTAAAGGAGATGTTCTCATGATCCTCGATTCTGATTTGACTGTTCCGCCAGAGGAGTTGCCCCAGTTTTATTGTGCGTTGTCTGAAGGACGCGGGGATTTTATTAACGGATGCAGACTGGTGTATCAGATGGAAAGCCAAGCCATGCGGTTTTTAAATCTTTTAGGAAATAAATTCTTTGGAATGTTGTTTAGTTGGATATTAGAGCAGCCCATAAAAGACACTTTATGCGGAACAAAGGTTTTGTTTAAATCTGATTATGAAAGAATCGTTGCCGGGAGAGATTATTTTGGTGATTTCGATCCATTTGGCGATTTTGATCTCCTTTTTGGGGCATCAAAACTTAATATGAAAATAGTAGAAATGCCTGTCCATTATAAAGACAGAGTTTATGGTGATATTAAAATAAGACGTTTCTTTCATGGCTGGCTTTTACTCCGAATGAGCGGATTAGCTTTTTTAAAATTAAAAATGTTCTCTTAAATATATTGTATATATAATGAAGATTATTGATTGGTTAAAACTTCCGGAAGTAAATAAGATTGATTGCTTGGATGAGAGAGAAACAACTTTGTTGTATGCGCAGGTTATAAAGAAGAAACATTTTTTGAATCTTTTGTATAGAGATTTTTATCGTAACTTAGTCGAAACAGTAAAAGATAGTAGTGGAAAATCTGTAATTGAACTTGGTAGTGGGGGTGGTTTTGTTAAAGAGGTATTTCCTCAGATAATAACATCAGACATTATTCATGTGCCAGGTTTAGATCTTCAATTTTCTGTTGAAAGAATTCCTTTTAAGAAGGATTCGGTTGATGTTTATATTATGATTGACGTGCTACATCATATAGACAACGTTGAAATGTGCTTAGATGAGTTGTGTCGATCTCTCAAGATAGGAGGAAAGATAGTAATGATAGAGCCCGCCAATACTATCTGGAGTCGATTTATTTATAGTAAATTCCATCAGGAGAACTTCGATATTAAAGCAAATTGGCATTCTGCATCAAGTAATCCTTTGTTTTCAGCAAATGGGGCACTTCCATGGATAATTTTTGTTAGGGATAGAAAGATATATGAAGAAAAATATTCCGCATTACGTATCCAGAAAATAAAAACTCATACACCTATTAGGTATTTGATAAGCGGCGGTGTTACAATGCGACAGTTATTGCCTTCTTGTACATATAATTGCATAAGATATTTTGAAAAGCTTATGGCTCCTTTGAATAAATACATTGGTATGTTTTTAACGATAGAGATTCGAAAGATTAAATAGCGTCTTACATATGAATAATAATGCAATTCTCAAAACAAAAATAAGAGTGATAAACCTTGCAAAATATTTGATGTGCGTTTTTCAAGAGGAATCAATCAATTCTGTTGTGTCATTATCTGTTGATGGCCCATACAGGAAGTTTGTAAAAAGAGAAGTATTTCTTGTCTTGCTTTTTCTTGTCCTTTCTTTTATATATGTATCACCAAATTTTGAGAATATAAATAATTATTCATGTGGCGATGGAGAATCTTATCAAACGATAAATGCAGTTATAAACAAGACTATTCTTGAGCATAAGCAGATCCCTTTATGGAACCCATATTCCGGCGGGGGGAATGTAATGCTGGCACATCCTGAATCTCCATTTTTATCTCCTCTTTATCTGCCGGTTTTGATATTTGGAACCGTGATAGGTATAAAAATACAGATAGTGTTATATTATTTTATTGGTCTTTGTGGAATGTATGCGCTCTGCCGGTATCTGAATTTTAAGGTTTTACCGGCTTTTTTATCGGCAATTATATTTGCATTTAATAGTTATCTGTCAAATCATTTAAATCTGGGTTATTTTCCATGGATGACAATTGTATGGCTCCCGTGGGCTTTTTTGTTTTATTTGAAAAGCTTTGTAAACAGAAAAAACATTGTCTGGTGTGCGATTGTTTTATCACTGCTATTGTTTGAAGGCGGTGTGCATAATCTAACTATGATATGTAGTTTCTTGATTGCTTATTCGGTATTTGAATCAATCAGAAGTAAAACTTTCAAACCAATAATTATTTTGGTGTTTATTGCGGGTGTTTCAGTTTTAATCAGCGGGATCAAATTAGTTCCTATGCTGCAGTTTATGGATGATTATCCTCGAAGGGCAAGTCATATGGTTCTTCCTTATGTGCCGTATTGGACGCTGTTGATATCTTTACTAGATAGAGGTTTTTACGGTAAATGGTACCATTTACCGTCACCAAATTTTGTCGGACAGGAGTTTTTAGCGTATATCGGGATAATTCCATTGTTAATATTAATTATTGGCGCGGTCAAGAGTTACAAAAAATACTGGCCCTTGATTTTGACTCTCATAGTGTTTGTTTTTATCTCATTTGGTAGGGGGGCATGGTTTGATCTTTGGGATTTAATAAAACACCTTCCTGTATATAATAATCAGTTTATAACCGTTAGAAATGTGATTATTATTGTTTTTATTGGGGCATTGATAATAGGATATTATTTGTCAAAGTTTGAGTATTCCAGGTTAAAAAATGTACTTCTTGGATTAGTGGTTTTATTTGTTTTGGCAGATCTTACCAGTCATGGTTGGTACTATATAAGATGTTTTCCGAATAAACTCAAGGAGGTGGCGGCTGAAGGAAATTTTGTTCAGGAGAAAACAGAAAAGTTGTTGCCTACCTTTTTAAAAGGTCATGGTAACCTGTTGTTTTGGCGTCCGGCAAGGATAGATCTTGCAGCAAAGAGCATAGTTGATGAGGGATATAAGGGGGAGGTATATTTTTCCGGGCAAATTGGAAAGGCATCTATAGAAAAATTTACACCAAATAAAATATGTATTAATTACGATATTGCCATTGGAGATATTCTGATACTTAATCAAAACTATTATAAGGGATGGCATGCCTACGGAGATAGTCCTTTGAAGGTATTTTCATATAATGGGCTTATAGGTATTACTGTACCTAAAGGGATTGGAAGCATAACTCTTACATATTTTCCGTATAGTTTTATTTTAGGAATTATTGTTTCATTGATCGGAATAGGCATATCAATAATCATTCTACATAAAAAGAGAATATGAATAATCAATCAAACCTAAAATTAGACAGCACGTCACAATCACATGACAAAAAAGGTCTGTGGTCTGTAGTCTGTGATCTCTGGTCTTCAATGAATATAAGAGATATATTCATTTTATTTATTCTCTCCCTTATACCATTATTCTGGTTCAAAGAAGGGTGTTTCATAGCGAGTGGGGATGTTGCTCAGTACCTTGATATTTCTAATCTGATGCGTTTTTTTCCTTGGGCATGGTCTGAGAGAATAGCCGCCGGCGAACCCTGTCTTCATACAACATTTTCTCTTCCGATAGGTTATTTCTGGCTTATATTAAAAAAGCTTGGAGTACACATGATTAGCATCGAAAAGCTATGGGTGTTTATGACATTCTTTGCTTCAGCAGTTTCGATGTATATTTTTGTTAGAGGATTTATAAAAGATAACAAAAGTTGCGCTCCTTTGTTTGCAGGAATCTTTTACACTTATAATCTCTTTCTTGTAGTCGCCCCATTGATTGTTCAATACAATTTGGCCCCGCTTTATATGTTTGGCCCTCTTACCCTGAGTTTTTGGTCGAGAGGACTTGCATCTGAAAGTAATAAAAAGCGATACGGATATGCAGCACTGTGCGCTCTTTCAAGCATGTTATATACCCATACGAATGTGAATATGCCACATGTTGCAGCCTTTTTTGTCATTGTAATCGTACTGACAATATATCACTTTATTTTTACGTCTAAGAAAATATTAGGTGATATATCGTTTATTCTTGTCAGTGGTCTCTTATATGTGAGTGTTAACATTTGGTGGATTGTTGGTTCTTTCTATCAGATGGTGCAAATAAGCGATGTTGTGCAGAGTACTAGAAGCGGATGGCATTTGCTTGGTGCTACACATTTAAATGATGCCTTTAGACTGCTTGGTTTTTGGGCATGGGATCATAAACATTTAGACCTATATTATTTCCCTTTTCATCAGCATTACGATTCATGGGGAATGCTTCTGGTAAGTTATGGGATAATCATGCTTGCGATTATGGCGATTGTCATGAAGAAAAGACAGGCACTTTTCCCCGCACTTCTTCTTGTGTGCGGATTATTTCTCGTTAAAGGTGCAAACGGCCCCGGGGGGGGCTTGTATGAATATTTCTGGAAGAATATTTATGGGTTGTGGGTGTTTCGGGAGCCCTGGTCTAAATTTACTCATATAAATGTATTTGCACTATCACTGCTTTTTGGAATATCCGTTAACGCTATCTACGATAAAATTATAAACTGGAGTAGGTCATGCGACGATTCAAGAGGAGCGCGCGTGTTTCAGCATGTCAAAAGATCTATTGTCATGACATTTCCTCTTATGATTGTATCAATGGTGTTGCTTAATTGCTATCCCGCTGTTACTGGTGAAATAATTTGGGATCAATATAATATGAATATACGATCAATGCATGTTAAGGTGCCTGAATATTGGCCTCGATTGGGAAAGTGGTTTGAAGATAATGACCAGTACGCAAGGGTGTTCTTATTGCCTAAAACAGGTTATGCAAAAGCCGCATATGATTGGGAATCTGGTTTTACATCAGCAACGACTGCTGCAATCTCATTTTTGCCGAATCAGCTAGCATATTGGACAGATTTTCCGATTACACGTGCGCATGGTCTCTTTAATAAAGTAATACCGATAATCTATAAAAATAAAGGTATGCATGCGGCTGATTATTTGAGGTTGTTAGGGGTTAAATATATTCTGCAACAAAATGATATTTCGTGGCAGTTTACCTATGATGATGCAATTCCCCATAAAAAAATTACATCCATTTTAAATAATATGGAAGGAATAAAACCTTTGATGACCTTTGGGAAATTGGATCTTTATGAAATTGACAGCGCTTTACCAATTATATATGCTGCAGATACCATGACGTTTATTAACGATAAAGAAAAGGATGTTTTTAGCATAAATAAAGCTGATCTTTTAAGCGCTCCGTTTGTTTTTGGCAAGCAACCAAATATGACACAGGGGGATACAGCAAAATCGTTTAATCCTATTAAAAAAATTGTAAGAATAAATCCAGTTAAATATGTTGTAAACGTTAAAGCACAAAAGCCGTACTGGATAGTTTTTAATGAGTCATTTAATCCTGGATGGCAAGCAAGAATATCTATGTCAGAGAATATGAGTATTATGAGAGGGTCAGTACTCAGGGATATGATCTTTTATGGCAGTACCTCCAGTATAGCAAAAAGACACGAAATGATTAATGGTTTTGCAAATGGGTGGTATATTAATCAAACAGGGCAATATAGCGTTGTTATTGAATATATCCCTCAGGGGTACTATGAAGTGGGAAAAATCATTTCATGGGTTTGTGGTATAGTGTGCTTGTTTTTTATGTTTCAGATGATCTGTGCTCGTTCTGCAAAAAAGATTTTATGAGTTTCCTCAGTGGTTTAATCTTTGCCAAAAAGAGCTGGATTGATGTGATAGAAGTAAAATAGGCTAAGATTGGTGCCAGGATGCCAAAAATTTTGTATTTTCTTAAATAAGCTTTGTATTGCACGCTGATTTTTATTTTTTTTGTATCCCTTAAAGCGTTTATTCGTTCTTCTTTCGAGAATTCAGGTGTTTGGAAATATGGCTGATCTGATGTGAGGGATGCACTGTTGAGGTATATCTCTGGTGGAATAAGAAAGTAATTATTTTTTTCTACCCATTTGTACAGCTCTGTCCCCGGAAAGGGGACAAGATTATGAAAACAAATATCGTAGACTGGATATTTTTGAGCCAATTGTACTGATAAATCCAGATCGGCTTGAGTTTCTGTAGGGCTTCCAATCAAGAAGAAGAGAGTAATATCAAATCCTAGTTCACACGCATTTTTTATAGTTTCATCTACCTTGCTAATATCCTGGCTTTTTTTTATGGCTTTCAATACTTTGTTTGAGCCGCTTTCTACAGGAATAGATATTGCATAAAAACCTGATTTACGCATAGCTGAAAGGAGTTCTCTGTCAACTCTGTCTGCTCGTATTCCGCTGGAACATTCAAGAAGGAGAGGTCCAAAATGTGCATCTTTTATCATTGAACATATTTCTTTTGCACGTTTTGCATCGAGAGTAAAGTTGTCGTCGATGAAGTCAAACTTTGTATATCCTCTTTGTGTCCAAAAAGAAAGTTCCTCGATAACTTTATGAGGTGTTTTTGGTCTAAATTTTCCACCAATAGATGTTCCTACAGCACAGTAGGTACATTCATAAGGGCAGCCCCTTGATGTGAGGATTGCGATCTTATCAGTAATATATTTTTCAAGCTCAAACTTCTCAAATTTTGGATAGGGAATGCTGTTGAAATCATTCATCATGGGGCGATGCCCGGTAAAAGCAGTTTCTCCTGTAGCTGTATCTCTATGATAAATACCTTTTACTTCTTTTGTATTATCATTTGTACATAATTCAAGAAGTGTTTCCTCTCCTTCTTGAAAGACAGCATAATCGATGCTCGGACATTCTGTAAGTATCTTTTCTCTTATTGCTGAAACATGTGCTCCGCCAACAACTATCTTTGTTTTTGGAAAAAGTGACTTGAGCTTATTTAAAAGTGCGTAGTTTTCCGTATATGAGAATGTCATCATGGTGATGCCAATCAGATCAGGCTGAAATCTTTTTATAGTATTAATAAGGTCGCTGTGTGTGTGTCCCAGACGCATATCAAGCACTTCATGAGATATGTTCTTAGATGATAGATTCTCCGATAGATAACCAATACCCAAAGGTGGATAGAGAGGTGGTATCTTATCAAGTTTGTTTTTTGGAAATAGGAGTAATATCTTTTTAAACATAATCGCTCATGGTTAAGATTTTTTACGAATTTCAAAAAAGCGTGCTATACGCCAGAATTTACCGCTCATTATATCTTTTAGGGCCTCTATACACAAGTACTGCCCTTTAGCAGCTAAGAATATAATTTTACCTAAAATTTCATATTTGTCTAAAAAAAGAATTACTTTTTTTTGCAACAATAGTTTTTTTATGCTCAGTGGAAGATAAGAATTACAATATAATATATAAAATAGCGCATTTGCGCAGGTATGTTTTAAAAAAGTGTAATTTTTATAATATATTTGATTTTCAGCATTTTCAATATAACCTTCTTTTTTTGCTTTTTCGTATAGCGCGGTTCCGGGATAGAAGGTCATAGAGAATAAGTTCATTTTATAGGGTTGTGGCATTGATGCTAGAAAGGTGAGAGTTTCAATTTTATCGTCAATAGATTCCCAAGGGGTGTCGAGTATAAAGTCAAAATAAGGGGCTTTGATGCGGTTTTTATATTTATTAAAAAGCATGATCGTTTCGTATGTCTTTTTTATGTCAAAATTTCGGTTAAATAGTTTAGCCGTGCTTGCGCTCGCTGTTTGTATTCCCATACGTACATAACACATACCAGCATCAAGCAGTTGCACGAGTCTTTTCTCGTTTATCGTTGAGGGTGTTATACCTGCAACAGTAAAAGGAAGATTAATCTTATCGGTATAGATATTGCAAAAAGCGGCTATATTTTCATCCGATGTTGCCAAAAAGAGATCATCTTCAAATAAGATTCTTTCGATAAATGGAATATGTTTTTTAACCCATAGCAATTCTTCGATAACATTATTAAGGCTTCGCCTTCGGTACAGCTTTGGTTCTTTGTGGTATATTTTTTTGAGTGCGTCATTACAGCAATATGCGCAACTATACGGGCAGCCACGTGATGTCAGTGTGAGATATATGGTTGAAAAATGTTTCTTGAAATAATTATCATTGAATAAGCGTATATGTCCGTCATCTAGAAGATATTGTTCCTTGTATGCGTAATCAGGGTAGGGGAAAGAATCGATATTTTGCGTTAAAGGCTGTATCTCATTTTTTATGATGGTTCCGTTTTTATTAAACCAGAGTCCTTTTATTGATTCTGTGGGTTGGTTGTCTTTGAGTGCTATGGCTAATTCCGTAAAAGCGTCTTCACCCTCGCCAATACATATTCCATCAGCATGTTGAAGAGATTCTTCAGGGCACGTTGAAGGATGTATTCCTCCCCATATAATAAATGCTTTTGTATTTGCTTTTAATGCTTTAGTAAGTTGAATTACACGACCGAGTTGGTTTGACATAAGTGAAATCCCGATCAGATCAGAATCTTTTACAAGATTGGTTATCTCTTTAAGATTTTCTTCGATAAAATGACAGTGAAAATTCTGGGGCAAAAAAAGCATGCGTACAGGAATTCCCCTCCGTTTTAGGATTGATGAAAATGTTCTCAAACCAATTGAGTAAATTTCTAAATAAGGTGATATGAGGGTTACTTGCATGTTTATTTTGTTTTCCTTGTGGGAAAATATGTTAGAAGAAATACTATCAAGATAATAATGGCTGTAAAAGAAATGTATAGTGCTCCTTCAAAAGTGTATTGCGGTCCGTATTGAATTATTATTTTGTATATACCTGGTTTTGTTACCCACCAACCGTTTGCGTAGCCATTAATAACATAATGATCGACTACATGGGTCCACGTATTTTTATGTATGAATGTATCCAAAAAAACTCTCTTTTTAAAAAAGTCTGAATGTGAGATCGTTTGGTCTATGTATGCATGCCACTCAAGGGAGTATGTATTATCAAAGATTAGCCAGAATGGCGCGTGGGCATCAATATCAACTATATACCGTGAAGGATTGATCTTTGTTACCATCTTGATTGGATATGATGTATCTATTGTGGTAAAATTTGATTGTTCCGGTGCTCGTTGTTCCTCAGATAGAAAAATATAAGGAGCTTTTTTTAGAAGCGATGGTTTGAGTGTAAATAATGAGTTTTTAGTATTCTTATCTACTGTTGCTTCTGGGGTAGAATAGATATGAGGTAATGATTGAGTGACTTTATAGATGTCTAGTTTTCCAAATGAAGTTATTTTCTTAAGCCCTGTGTCCTGAGATAATCTTTCCGAAAGCATATCGTGCGAGATTGCATCAGGCCAAGTGAACTTCCAATCAACATCTTTTTGGTGAACGACATAAGTTATCCCAAGAGGTCTCAGGATATCCGAAGCGTGACGGGATGTTTCCGCTTCAGTGATTGAGAAAATGTTATTAAGATACGCTTGATATTCATTGTGGGGAAAATCTTCATAATAGATAAGGGGGTTAGGGAAAAGGTTTTTTACCGGTGAGCATTCTGCTGTAAAACCTGATTCCCAGTTAAAACATGATTTGCCATACCCTGTTTTGGGTAAAGGTAATATTCGTGCGTCAGGATCATTTTCTTCAAACCAGTTACTTGCATCATGCCAATATTGGGGAACTTTTGCGTGTAGAGATCTCATTTCATAATTGTAGTGATCCCAAATACACTCTCCGGTGAACATCGGAAAGGAGAGCAGGCATATTACGGTAATGATTATTGCTGGAAAAATCGTTTTAAAAGAGTGCTTTAATGGAGAAATGTATTTCCTTGAAGCAACTGAGCTTTTATTAACCCATTCCATTAGTGTGTCGAAATAGTACGAGCATGATATACCTAAAAGAAGACCGTATGAGAGGGTAACAATGGCGGCGAATTTTGCGAATGGCTCCCTGAATATCCAGAATCCCGGCAGAGAATTCCAAGCATACTTGTAAAAAAAACCAAATGGTCCGGTTTCACCTTTCATGAGAAAAAGACCAATTAGTGCAAGGAGTGCTGGAAATACGCTTTTTTTTGTTTGTACAAAAAGAGCGGAAAAGATAAAGATAACAAGACCCCATTCTAAGATGAGGAAGTACCAGCTATCGTAGACATATGCGTATGGGAAATAAGGCATGTCTCTGTGCCCAACTCTCCAAGCCCATGATCCCAGAAGCCGGAAAGCATCGGAAAGATGGGTTGCATTAAGCACTTCCCATCCCTTGTGTGAAGCAGAAACGGTGTTGCTCATACTTACCATTTTTGTGAAAGAAACACTAATCCACCAAAAATTTACTGCTGTATATAAAATTCCGCACAATACAATGAATATACATGCGGATACAAAACGATTTCTGTTAGTAGCCAGATAAAATATTAGATATGCTAAAAGGATACCTATAAGGACAAAAAGATGCGTGATATTGAGACTTGCGCTTGCAAATAGTAGCGAGGTCAAGGCAATGAGAGATGCAAAAAAAATATTTTCTGAAGTATTTTTGCTATGAAGTCCTTTAATGAAAAAGGCAAGGATGAGAGGGGTGAACATATAAATGGGTGCGAGGTTGTATTGGACAATAAGTGGAGTGTTGGCAACAAACGGATTAATTATATAGAACAAAGCGCCCAGGAGTGTACCAATAGTGGATTTGCTGGTTTTAGTAAATAGATTGATTAGATAATACATTGAAAGAGCTGATATGAAAAGCGTTACGCATGCCCATAGTTGTTGAATGATGTTAAGGGGGATGGAGAACGATTTTAATAGATACCAAAATGCTCCGTAAGGTAATAAGAAGTGTACTGCAAAATTATGCCTTCCGGCCATGACCTGTTCATCCCATGCGTAGGGGAGAAACTTTATGTAGTTAGACAGATCAATATATGCAGCAATATCTCCACCAGCTATAAAGCACCCTTTCTTGAACCAAAGAAGGGGGATAAGGGACGCAAAAATAAGTATAATTATGTCTCGCAGTATTTTTTTATTCTGTGTGGGTATGATATTCATCAGTGTATGGTAATTACTCCTTTTACGTTTTTCCAAAAAGCAATAAGGACGGCAATGCCTAAAACCACAAATGAAACGTTTGCAAAGAATTGCGAAATTGTTGTTAAGCCAAGGATGAGGAATATCATGCACCCTAAGGCAGTGTATGTAAAGCATATGAGCATTTTTTTAAAGAAAACTATATTACGTATCTTTTTCCACAGTGGATAAAAACATAATAAATAAATACTAATAAATGGGATCATATAGAAATTGGGCAATAAAAGTATCGTGTAATGTGATACTGACGATGAAATCATGATAATCACGTAAAAAAGAATAACGGGAAAAACGCATGTGCAATACAAAAGAGTAATATGTGATAGCGGTAATCCAAGTATGGCCGTAAAAATATACACACAGATTGATATGCAGATTAAAAAGAGGACTGCGGTTATAAGTGTTTTTTTTGTGGGTGCTATTCGTGTGTCTTTATTGAGATAAAAATGTGATTTGTTATCAATAACAAACATGCCATAGACTGGCTTTGAGCGATAATTCTTAATAGTAAAGGTCGGGATTAATATCCGCTCTTTATGAGGACTATCATGTAGAGTGAGGGTGTTTTCTCCGTCAATAACAGCTTCTTTTGGAATATAATATTTATAGAGTATTTTATCTTTTTTTATTTTTGTTGAAAGTGGATGGAGGGCATAGCTGTTAATAGATAGATTTGGTGTAGCTAGTTTCTTGTTGGTGTTCATGCGAAGCTTAAGATAATAAGGTTCCTTATAGGGGAGCGTATATGTAATATCGTTGGTAGCAGACGACATTGTTTTAGTCTCATCTATCAGCGGAAAGTGATCAATCATATGTGTCGACATACAGAGAAAATACAGCGCAATGAACACTATGTTTGTGGAAACCAATATGATATAGTAATAAAGTTTTTTATTCATAATTAAGATATTTAGTGGTATTCTTTTTTTGCGGTAAATTGTACCTAATGGAATACATTAAGTCATCCAAAAAGATAGTGGAAATAGTAAATGAAATTCAATAAGGCAAGAAGAGCTCTAACTATTTTTTTTATTTTTGTGTTCGTCATTCTTACAAACGGGTTCGCTTATGCATGGGAAGATTGCCCCTTTGGTTTGCAATATGACCCATACCCGGGTAGATGTGAGAGGTATGTTGATACGAATGGAGATAATTACTGTGATCATTCGCAGACTTCACCGGTTGAGAGGGAAGAAGCCAATGATGATAACATTTCTAAAATTAAAGAACAAGATCAACCTGTTCTCATTGAATAATCTAATAATAATGAGGTGATAATGAATTCTAGATGTGTTATGAAAATGATAATCGGTTCGGCAATATTTGGTTTGGTTTTTTCAGTATTATTCCATCTGCTTGCGCTGGACAGTTTTACAGAATATGATATAGATAAAGAACTGAGTAAGTTTAAGGGCCAAATAACTTATACCGTGCCGGATGTGCTCGATCAGTATTATTTAAAGTATAAATCAAGTGATTTACACGCGTCCGAAGATGTCAAAATATATATTAACGATAGACTTGTTGAAAATCTGCGTTCAAAAACTGGTAATGGTGTACTCGATTTGAGGGTCCTGCTCCCTGTTGGAATGGTAAAACCAGGTGTTAATCGCGTGCGGGTATTGAAAAATAACAAGGAAGAGTATGCTGCAGTTGATAGGCTGACATTAAAGAATTCTCGGCGTAAAGCTGTTCAAAGCAACCTGTTTATATTATTTAAATTATCACCTCTCATTCCTAGAAATATTGAGAGTATCTTACAAGGGAGTTTGTGGGGTTGGTTAATCGGGTTTCTGGTACTGATGTTAGCGAGTGTGTTTTCCCTTAAAGTACTCTCTTACAGCGGGCTTCCTAAAGAAAAACTTATTTCAATTGATTTATGGACATATGTTTTTCCTATAGTAGTTTTATCTAGTCTTTTTATTAGCTCTTTTTTTACTAAGTATTATCTTGTGCTCACGAGTCAGTTTTTCTGGTTTATCGTTATCTTTTTTAGCGTGCTGTCGAAAATTGTCATATATATTTTGACTGCATATAGAAAAGCGTTTGTGAGCGGGGTTGTATTAATTTGCAAGAAAGTTGTGCATAATCCGGTTAATGCGATGATTATTATTGGTCTTATTTTGATACTTTTGATACCCCTCCCGAGTCTTATTTATCCGTATTTTCCCATAACTGATTCGCATCTTCTTGCTGCACGCGATGCTGAAATATTTGCTAATATTGCCTATGTTTTGCTTCTTATCGGTGCAATACTGAAGTTTATTAAGGATTATAGAAAGTTTAAGAAGGAAAAAACTATAACGGATAAGTGATAAGCGTAATGGATTATCCTTCAATATCGATTGTTATTCCTACATTCAACTCAGGTAGAGTGCTCAAACTGTGTCTTGATTCTATCGTCTCTCAGGACTATCCAAAAGATATGGTTCAAGTTATCATTGCAGATGCTGGGTCAACTGATGATACGGTTGCTATTGCCAGGGGGTTTACAGAAACTATTGTACCAAATCCTCTCAAAACAGGTGAGGCCGGAAAAGCCGCCGGATACAAACACGCAAAAAATGACATTATTGCATTTGTCGATTCTGACAATATTCTTCCTTCACCTGATTGGCTAAGGAAGATGACTGAACCCTACGCTGACGGTGATATTACCGGTACCGAACCCATAGAATATACATATAGAAGGACTGATGGGGCGATAACCCGTTATTCTGCATTAATGGGTATGAATGACCCTCTTTGTCTTTTTCTCGGCAATTATGACCGTTTAAACCTTATTACGGGTAAATGGACCGAAGTGCCCTTGCATGAAACGGATATGGGTTCCTATATAAAGATTTCTTTTTTTAATGAAAAGAAGTTTCCCACTATTGGTGCAAATGGTTTCATGGTTCGTAAATCTGCTCTAGATACATGCGGGATAACCGATTATCTGTTTGATATAGATGTTATTTATGAGCTCTACACACAAGGGTTTAAAACATTTGCCAAGGTTAAAACCGGTATCATCCATCTTTTCTGCGGGGATATAAAGACATTTATTAGAAAGCAAAAACGTAGGGTGAAAGATTACCTGTACTACGCGAAACTGGGTGTGAGAAAATATCCATGGAACAGTGTCAGTTATCTACGGCTCGCGAAATTTATTATTTATACAGTTCTTATTAGTCCTGTTGTGATCCAAGCATGTATCGGATATTCAAGAAAACATGACCCAGCATGGTTTTTACATCCACTTTTTTGCATATTGACCTTGTGGTATTATGGTACAACAAAAATAACAAGTCTGTTTCAAGTTAAAGAGATGGATAGAAAAAATTGGAGCCAGTAAATAATAAAGACACCAGACAAGAGACCACAGACCACAGACAAAAAAACAGATGGATAAAAAAGAAATAAAACATCATCATACCAGAGAGTTCTGGTCTACGCGTATCGGGCTTATCCTTGCTATGGCAGGTAATGCCGTAGGTCTTGGGAACTTTTTGCGTTTTCCCGTTAAAGCCGCGCAAAATGGCGGTGGCGCATTCATGATACCTTATTTTATAGCCTTTCTCCTTTTGGGGATACCCCTTATATGGATCGAATGGAGTATGGGGCGGTTCGGCGGACGATATCAACATGGAACGACACCGGGCATATTTTACCGTATGTGGCATAACAGGTTTATAAAATATGTTGGTGTGCTTGGCATAGTCATGCCGATATTGATTTGTATTTACTATAATTATATTGAGTCGTGGACACTATCATACAGTATATTTTCATTGTTCAATAAATTCCAAGGGGTTGAAACCCGTGAAGCTATGGGATCGTTTCTATCAAGTTATCAGGGTAAATTTCCCAGCACCCATTTTTCAAGTATTTGGACTGCATACATCTTTTTTATCATTACTATTATTATCAATGTGCATATCTTGCGAAAAGGTGTCGTGAAAGGTATTGAAACATGCGCAAAGTTTGCTTTGCCGATACTTTTTTTCTTTGCGATCGTTTTAGTGGTGAGAGTTTTTACTCTTGGAACCCCAGATCCAGCATTCCCTGAAAGGAGTGTGTGGAGTGGTTTTAATTTTTTGTGGAACCCGGACTTTAGCAGGCTGAAAGATAGTTCCTGCTGGATTGCTGCTGCGGGACAAATATTTTTCACTTTGAGTATCGGTTTTGGTGCTATTCAGACATATGCGAGTTATCTCAGAGAAAAAGACGATATCGCTCTTTCAGGTTTATCGTCAGGGACACTTAATGAATTTACCGAAGTTATTATCGGGGGGTCTATTGCTATACCTGTTGCGGTAGCTTTTTTTGGTGTAAGTGAAACACAGGCTATAGCAAGTAGCGGATCATTTGATCTAGGGTTTCAGGCGATGCCGCTCATATTTCAGAAGTTGTATTTAGGAAACATATTTGGCTTTTTATGGTTTTTCCTGCTTTTTCTCGCTGGTATTACCTCATCTATTGCATTATCACAACCTGCAGTAGCATTTCTGCAGGATGAATTAAAAATTCCTCTACGTAAAGCCGCAAATTGTGTCGGTGCGGTGCTTTTTATAGGGGGTAGCATGGTGGTATTTTTCCTGAAATATGGTTTTCTTGACGAACTTGATTTTTGGGCAGGAACTATTGGTCTCGTTGCGTTTGCCTTCATTGAAACAATAATGTTTGCATGGATTTTCGGTATGGAGAGAGGGTGGCACGAAATAAACCTTGGCGCAGATATTAAAGTGCATAAGATTTTCTACTACATAATTAAATATGTAACGCCGTTATTTTTACTCATTCTCTTAGTAGCCTGGTTTTGTCAGTCAGGAATTGATGTTCTTCTTATGAAGAATGTGCCTGCAGAAAATGTTCCGTATCTGTGGTTAGCACGGTTTTTGATAATTGCACTTGTTATGGTTGGATTTGTTTTAATTAAAGTGGCATGGAAACTGCATAAAGCGGCAGGGAGACTCGAATGACAACTTCTGGAATAATCTTTATGGTGTCGGCCTGGATATTAATAATCGGACTAGGTATTTTTTGTATAATAGAGCTTTTTAGAGCACAAGAAGACGAAGAGAAAGCACCAGAAATTGAAAAGGAAAAAGAAATAATTGCATCTCTCGAACAAGCTGCGGAAGAAAAACAACCTCATAGTGAAGATTAGGTGGTTAATCTGGTATCTTTACTGATCGTAAAAACGCAGCATTTTCTTCTGGTAGAGATACATTAATAAACATACCCGTACCTAACTCAAAACCTGCCATTTTTGTCAGCCGCGGGACTATGTCAATATACCAGTGGAAGTATTTACTGTTACATCCGCCAACCGGTACAGTCCTGATTATATAGTTGTAATCGGGATCATCTAATCCAAAATGTAATTTACTTATAATGATTTTCATTATTTTTGCAAGATCAGATATTTCATTTTGGGAAATATCCCCAAATGACGCAGCGTGCCGTTTCGGAATTACCCATATATTAAAAGGACTGTAAGCCGCGTAGGGGACAAGGGCGGTAAAATGTTCACTATCATGAATGACGCGATCTGAAAGTTTTAATTCTTCATCACGTATAGTACAAAATACACATTGCCCGTGACTATCATAATACTGCATTGCTTCTTCTATTCGTTGTCTGACATGTGAAGGGACAACCGGTAACGCGACAATCTGTGTGTGTGGATGCTCTAAAGAAGTTCCTGCATTTTTCCCATGATTTTTAAAAATAATAACATGCTCGGTACGGGGATCCTGTGAAACTTCTTTAAATCTCCTTACATAAGCACTGAAAAGGTTATTCATGTCAGTTGAAGTAAGTGTGGGGATATAACCATTATGGCGCGGACTGTCTATAATGACATCGTGATGACCAACACCGTTTGCTTTTGACATAATACCGTTTAGTTTCCATACATCTTTATTCCCAACATCTGTAAGTGCAGCAAATTTATTTGGTGTTACACGCACACTCCATGATGGAGCATTATCAGGGATTCTGAATAGTTCCGGTGGCGTTAAAGTTTCGTTTCCCGTACAGAAAGGGCAGGAGTCAATATGTGAAGGAACATCTTTTTTAACTTTTTTATTTTTAAAGTCTTCCGGTCTCTTAGCACGTTCTGTAGAAATAATGACCCATTCACGCGTGGCAACATTCTGTCGTAATTCAGGCATATCTTTCTCCATTTGTATATACCGTATCACTATAATACTTACTTCTACAAGTAGGTGTAAGTGTTTACCAATTTCACTTGACGTTCTACTTCCTGCCAATGTACAATCTAGCGTACAAGGAAGACTTTAATATATGAAAAAATGCGTTATATCTTTTATTATTGCTTTAGTAATCATTGCGAGCGGTTTTATGTCTTATGTTTTCGCTAATGAAACAGCATCTTCTTCAGGGATTCGCAAATTTAACAGAAGCGCAAACACTAAGCATGCAGAACGTAAAAGACAGATCCATAAAAGAAAAAAATTCGAGAGTAAGAAAAAAAAGAGACTTATAAAACAAAAAAGGCGAGATAATCTTCATAAAAGAAAGAGATTTGGTTTTTAATCAATGGTGTGAGCAGCAAAGGAGGATTGATGAAGAAGGTTCATATATGTGTATGTGTTCTAGTGTGTGCTGTTGTTATTGCGGTATTTTCTTCACCGGTAAATGCGCAGAATACACATTATAAAAAGAACGAAATCAGTGATATGATTCAAGGCGCGATCGCAAGTGCTGAAATGGCATCCCGGGAAGTCTCAGAGGGAAGTCTTCGGCTTGCAGGTACGAGCATTAATATATTGGAAAAAGATGTGCGTCTTTTAGGGAAAAGCTTACCACTTGAAAAAGTGTATTCCTTGTTACAAGATGCGGAGGTGTTTATAGGAAAAAATGCGATGGCCCATGCTAATAATTCCTTAGATGACGCGCTTCGTGAAGTAAATAAGATGAAGGGATATAGTAGCGATACAATGGAAAAATTGAGGGCATATATTAATCAGGCGCAACAGGATATAGCTAAAGGTTCTAGTGAAACAGCAAAAAAATCGATTTCAGCTGCAAAGGATCTCATTAATAATACCGGGACACATGTTAATTATCAGAAAACTCAAGAACATATTGTGAAGGCAAAAAGAGCTGTTGTCGATGGATCAGCGGATGTTGCTTTAGCTGAAATCGCAAATATCCATAAGGGACTTGATGGACTATATAATAATATTGAAGCGTCAAAGATACGAATCGGTCTTCAGAATGCCATTTATTATGTGCAAAAAGGCGCGGTAATACCTGCACAAAGCGAACTTAAGATAGTATTAAACGGTCTCTTTAATATAAGTTCAAAGGCGGGAGATAATGGCGCGGGAGCGTTAGACAGTGTTACGGAAGCCGTTAAGAATGTCAGCACCGATATAACAAGCGGTGTCTCTAAGACCAAGGATGAGTCTGTAGAAAAGTTGAACAATGCCTTCATTAACGTTGAAGCGTTTTTGGATTAAATGATATAAGCAGACAGGTATGGAGTAAAAGATCAATTGTGTATAAGCAATTATAGTTTGATCTTTTCTCCATTTTTTTACAGTAGGAGGGATATGAAAAAGATATCGTTATGCAGTCTTTCGCCATATGAAAAAATGGCATATGTCTTATGCGATTATTCTGCTAAAATCAAGCCGAAAGAAACAGTGCTTTTATCGGGATCGATACAGGCAGAACCGCTACTGAGTGCATTGTATAAAAGGGTGTTAGAGCATGGGGCATATCCTCTTGTGCGTATGACCATTCCTGAGGCGGAACATATGTTTTATACTCATGCAAATGATGATCAGCTCAAGCATGTAAGTGATATAGCTCTTTATGAAGCTAAGCACATAGATGCTGCGATATATGTGCAGAGTGAATCAAACACTAAATGTCTTTCAGAAATTGATCCAGCAAAGATAGCTCTTACCCGACAGATGCGTAAACACATAAGCGATATAATAATGAAAAGAGTGCGCTGGACACTAACACTTTTTCCCACATCAGCCTATGCTCAAGATGCGGGTATGTCACGAATTGATTTCGAGCAGTTTGTCATGAAAGCACTTTTTGCGGATAAGCCTGACCCTGTTGGTGAGTGGCGAGCATTGTCGAAAAGGCAAGACCGAATAATTAAAGGATTGGCAAAGGCGCGTGAAGTAAGAATTCTGGCAAAAGATACCGATCTTGTTCTATCTGTAGCAGGGCGAAAGTTTATTAATAGCAACGGTCACAGAAATATGCCATGTGGCGAGGTGTTTACCGGACCGGTTGAAACTTCTGCTAACGGGTATATCCATTTTACGTATCCGGTGTGTTTATCAGGAAATGAGATAAAAGATGTGTTTTTGCGTTTTAAGAATGGAAAAGTAATAGAAGCGCGTGCAGGCTCTAATGAAAACTTTCTCAAGAAAATGATTGATATTGATCCTGGTGCTAAACGTATAGGTGAATTAGGGATAGGGACAAATTATGGTATTGATCGATTTATAAAAAACATATTATTTGATGAAAAGATCGGGGGAAGTATACATCTTGCCCTTGGAAAATCGTACACAGAAACAGGCGGAAAGAATAAATCTGCTCTGCATTGGGATATGATCAAGGATTTACGTGACGGTGGAGAATTTCATGTTGATGGGCGCGTTTTTCAGAAAAACGGTAAGTTTGTATGAAAAGAGAAATAATTGTACTCACATTACTGGCGCTTATAATAGGATTTTTATTCTACGATTCTATGAGGGAAGCGCCGTCAAGAATGCCTGTATTATATAGGGAACCGGTAAAAGCGGATTCCATGCCATTTGATCGTGAAGAGATTAGAAAATTCGAATTGTTAAGAGACGATACAATTGTGGTTGCAGAAAAAAGGAAAAGAGGAACATTTAAAATTAAGTCGCCCATATATGGGTCGGTTGATAAAAAAGTTCTTGGTGGAGTATTTGATTTGTTTGAAAATATAAAAATAAAGAAAACTATTCGTCAAGATGGTGAAGAATTACCTGTTTTGTTGTCCGAATATGGTCTTGATAAACCGCATATTGTGTGGAAGTTTTTTAATAATTCGAATAGAGAAAAAACCCTGCTTGTCGGAAAAAAATCGAAAGAAAATGATGGGTTTTTTGTAAAATGGATAGACCGCAGCGACATTCTTCTTTTGCCCAGTGCCGATTATCCTCGCATTGATATTGACCTAAAAGCGTTGCGCAGTAAAGTAGTGTTGCGTCTTCACGCAGAGGATCTTGTTCGTATTCGGTTCAAGCAGTTTCGTTTCGAGAAAAAAGGTCAGAAATGGTATATGACAACACCAGTAACAATAGTGTGTGATCAGAAAAAAATGGCTCGTTTCATACGGTCAATTAAAAATATTGAAGCCGAGGATTTTATAAAGAGAGAATTAAAGATAGAGAAACTGTACAGAAAACGCGGGCAAGAAAATGAACTGACGTTGATGGAAATGGATAAAAATGGTAAAAAGAGCCGCTATAATATTTTATTTGGGAAACCTGTTGAAGGTAATCTTGAGAATACCTATATTTTTATTGGCAAAGATGGATATATTGTAAAAAATGAACTTTTTGAACGTTTTGGCCGTTCAGTAACTGATTTTGTTGATGCACGACTTATTTCCTATAATAAGCAGGACGTCAATACACTGAGCATTGGTAATAATGAACATTCTTTTACTCTTCAAAAGGTTAATGATACGTGGCAGGTCAGTGGAGATCTAAAAGTTGAATTAAAGACCGAATTAATTTCGAAACTTGTAGAACATCTTACAGCGAATTCTATTACTGATTTTGTTCATTATAGTGAAAATGTTGCCCATGATGATGGTTTGGTGCCAGTGCAATTTATGGTGAAAGTGAATAATGCGATTACCCTTGCGTTTGGGAAAATCATTGATAATGCGGTCTATTTTTTGCGGGATGATTACCATAATTGTATAGGTAAGACAAAAGAAGATATTATGGAGTATTTGTCCAGTGATATTGCGTATTATCGGACCAAGCAGATCTTTCATGTGAAAGACCACGGTAAGGTCGCTTCATTCTCAATAACCCGAAAGGGAAAGAAAGTAGATGCCGAAAAGATAGACGGTCAGTGGTACGTGGTTTCTCCCCTTAAGGGTAAAATCACTCAGGGAGTGGTGGATGATTTACTGGATCTTTTTAAGGAGCTTTCGGTGCAAGGGTTTGTTGCTGAAAATGAAACAGTGGATTATGGTTTTGACGTGCCACTGCTCACGGTAACGATCAACCATGATGGTGTAAAAGAGAATTTAATTGTTAGCGCATTGTATGATGATCAATCATATTATGGGATGATGGAACAAAAAGGGGAAATACTACTCATTGATGCCGACCAAGTTAATCGGGCCAATAAGAATTTATTGAAAAGTGTATATGTCATTGAAGCCGATTCTAATAATGACGGCACAATGGATACGTGGACCTATTTTGATAACGGAAAAAAGACTAGAATGGAGTTAGATATTACTGATGACGGTATTCCCGATAGTATAAGTAATTATATCTATGATGGGCAGGGTGAAATACAAAAGATTGAAACTGACGATAACAATGATGGAACGCCAGATCAGATTACCTATTATGTTGCGGGAAATATTGTAACAGAAGAAAATGATACCGATAGGAATGGGAGTATGGACAGTTGGACATATTTCAAAAACGGACAGCAAGATAAATTAGAAATTGATGTGTCCGGAAATGGTATTGCTGATATGACAAAAGTATATAGTGTAGACAGTAACGGCCAGATCATTGGTGCGGATGTTGATCAGGACAATGATGGGGTAGTTGATTATAAAGAAATATATCGCGATGGGAAAATAATTAAACAAGATATTGTTCATGAACCATCTCAAACTGAATCTTTACCAGAAGAAGAGTAAACGAATGAAAAAAATTATTATTAGTATACTTGTTTATGCGCTCAGTCTTGGCATTGCTCAGGCGGAATCACCCTCATATACTCTTCCGGAAAAAGCGGTGTGTGTGCTCATGCTAAAAGTGAAAAGTGATGATCCTGGTATACACGCGATACTAGATAAGTATAAGAAGTGGTTTTTAAATGAGAAGCTTGGGGCGGATGCCAGAACAGTTGTTGAAGATTTTAATGTATTGGAATTTGATGAAATTGCGCTGGGTCTGATTCCTGATGAAAAAGGAAAGCCGACATATCTCGCAATCGGTGATATGAGCGAAAAGGATGCGAGTGTTACCTTTAAATATAAGAATGTTAATTTAAAATTAAATATTAAAGAACGAAAAGATGAAAAAGGTTTGCAGCAAGGTATTATTAAAGCGCTTTTAGATACATGGCTTGATGATAGTGATATACGTAAGGATGATGAAGGTATTCTATACAGTAAGCTTCGTGAAAGTAGAGGGGAAATATCATCGTACGCATTTTTTAAAAACCGCGTTATTATTGGCAGTAACTACGGTATTGTGAAAGAAGCGAAAACGCGTTCGCTCCCTGGAGCTATTATTGGGTCTCAAAAGAAAAATTATGCTGAGTTTCTTCGCAATCTTGATAAGAATGATGACGGGTATTTTTATATTGATAACAAAAGTGGTTATTTTACAAATTTTATTCGTGTAAGAGAAGAAGTTCTAAGGATACCGCTTTTGCTTTCGGGTGATGTGATAGAGTTTTTGGGCATCTTTTTTGATATTGTCAATAAAAACGCCATAAACGCACGAATTCTATTTCAAGGAAAAAACGAGGAAAGTCTCAAGAAGATTGTTGTTGACGCACGATTTATGGCAGAATTTTTTAAACGAAAGATGTTGGTTGATAATATTGGTTGCACTTATCGTATTGTGAAGAGGGGCAATGCTGTTATTGTGAAGATAAAATTAAATAATGTTGAACCCTTGCTCAATAAATTGTTAAAAGTTCAGTCGTCCAAAAACCCCGCATAAATGCTGTAGATGCTTGATAGCCTGCCTATTAGGGGTAGTATTTTTCCTTGACATGCCCTCATTGTTAGTGTTTAATCTCAACCTACACTTTATATTAAAGCTCGTTGTGTTTGATGTTTATACATATTTTCTCATCATAAGTTTTCAGTTGAGACCTAATACATATTGTTTACGATAAGGATTAATTTTATGGCGGAAGAGTTGGGTTTTGTAATTATTAATCAATATACGCTGGCGAAGTCAAGAACCGGTGGTGTTATTTCACGTCTTCTCTCGCGTGGGACCTATGAATTAGTTGCTGCTCGAATGTTTTCTCCAAGCCAAGAACTTGTTGATGAGTACTGTAAGATCGTTGATGAGGACCGTACAAAAGATGGTGCTAAAATTGTTGATCTATTAATACAGTATATACAGGATAATTACGCCCAAAACAGAGTCACCGGAGCTAAGGGACGTTTAATGGTGCTTCTTTTTAAAGGTGATGATGTGATAAAAAAAATACGATCTGAAGTCATTGGAAGTATAACCAAAGAATCTGTTGCGGGTGAAACTATACGAGATACCTACGGTGATTATGTTATTGATTTTAACGGTAAGGTGAAATATTTTGAGCCTGCTGTTGTGGTTATTCCGAAGAGTGGTAATGCGAAAGAAACACTCGAACTATGGGCTAAATATTCAGATACTGATGGAGGTCTTTTAGATGATGTTGTTCGCTATCAGGGCAGTGAGACCCCCGAAACAACGCTTGTTCTCATAAAGCCCGATAATTTTATTGGGCCATCGAGTCGTGCTGGATATATTGTAGATATGCTTTCAAGGAGCGGATTGTACATAATTGCCTCACAGGTGATTCGTATGAGTTATGCTCAGGCGCATGAGTTTTATGGTCCGGTACAAGAGGTCTTTAAAACAAAATTAAAAGACCTTTTTGTTTCAAGGGCAGAATCAGCGATTTCAGGCCAATTTGACTTTGAAATACCTCAAAAAACTAAAGACTCGTTTTTAGATGAATTGAATATCCTTAATGCGGAGCACGAGTTTAATAAAATTATTACATTTATGACCGGGTTAGCCCCGAAGAAAGTAATGGATCCTGAAGAGAAGAAAAAACCGGGGCTTCAGAAGTGTCTTGCTTTAGTGTATCAGGGTGTTGGCGCAGTATCAAAAATCAGGAGTATTTTAGGTACAACGGATCCCAAAAAAGCTGATCATGGAACTGTTCGAAGAGAGTTTGGATCAAATATCATGGTAAATACCGCGCATGCGTCTGACTCAATGTATAATGCACTGCGTGAAATGAAAATAATAAGAATTGAAGACAATACATTTAAAAAAGAAATAGAAGAATTTTACAAAACCACATAAAAAGGAAAGTTTATGAGACTCTCACAACGCATATCAGATGTATCGCCATCACAAACACTGGCTATTTCAAATAAAGCCAAAATGATGAAAAAAGAAGGTGTTGATGTTATAGGTTTCGGAGCAGGTGAACCTGATTTTGACACGCCGATACATATTAAAGACGCGGCAAAGAAATCGCTTGATGCAGGTTTCACCAAGTATACCGCTGCAAGCGGTATTCCCGAACTCAAAGATGCTGTAATAAAAAAGATTGAACGTGATAACGGGTTTTCCTACGAGCAAAACCAAATTATTATTTCTTGTGGCGCAAAACATTCGCTTTTCAATGTTTTTTTTGTATTGTGTGATACTGGTGATGAGGTTCTCATTCCATCCCCGTATTGGTTGAGCTACCCGGAAATGGTCAAAATGGCGGGAGCAGTTCCTGTTTTTGTAGACGGTTCTGAGGATGCTGAGTTCAAAGTAACGGTAGAACAATTGGAAAAAGCCATCACCCCAAGAACAAGAGCCCTCATATTAAACAGCCCGTCAAATCCGACCGGATCGGTATACACTAAAGAAGAACTCATGAAAATTGCCGATTTTGCGATTGAAAAGAATATATATGTTATTTCTGATGAAATATATGACAAGATCATATATGAAGATAATGTTTATGCCAGCATTTCTTCGTATGGGCAGAAGATAAAAGATTTACTTGTGATCGTAAACGGAGTATCAAAAACGTATTCAATGACTGGTTGGCGCATAGGATATATTGCTGCGCCGGTTGAAATCGCTAAAGCGGTAAGTAACTTGCAGAGTCACAGCACTTCTAATCCAACGTCGTTTGCGCAATATGGTGCGGTAGAAGCGTTAATGGGTGATCAGTCTTGCATAACAAATAAGGTAACAGAATTTAAAAAGCGTAGAGATTATATGATGGGCCGGTTTGAGAATATGAAAAATTTATCGTGTGTAACGCCTCTTGGGGCTTTTTACACATTTCCCAATATTGCCAAGACGGGTAAAACGTCAACTGAGATCGCCGGTGAGCTTTTAGATAGTGTACATGTAGCGGTAGTTCCCGGTGTTGCGTTTGGCCGGGATGAAAATATTCGCTTATCGTTTGCAACATCAATGGAGAACATTGAAAAAGGCCTTGATCGTATAGAGAAATATCTGGAATCTATATAAAATATTATGATGCCAGGTGCCGGTAAAAAAGACGTTCAGTGTTTAGAGCGCTTATTTTTTGTCAGGTTTCTGGCATTTATTTTTGAGGGATACTTATGGGTATGAATGTTACAAGAAAAATACTATCTTCACATAGTGCCACTGGCGATATAAAAAACATATCTCCCGGCCAGTCAATCGCACTAAAGATTGACCAAACACTCACTCAAGACGCGACAGGGACAATGGCCTATCTTGAATTTGAGGTAATGGGGATTGAACGTGTTAAAACAAAGTTATCGGTAAGCTACATAGACCACAATACATTGCAAACAGGCTTTGAAAATGCAGATGACCATTTGTTTCTCCAAACGTTTGCATCAAAATATGGAATATATCTATCAAAGGCAGGTAACGGTATTTGCCATCAAGTTCATCTCGAGCGATTCGGGATTCCCGGCCAGACATTATTAGGTTCAGACAGCCATACACCTACGGGTGGTGGGCTAGGTATGATCGCTATTGGAGCAGGTGGTATTGATGTTGCTTGTGCAATGGCTGGTGCACCGTTTAACGTTGCTATGCCTGTTGTTGTAGGAGTCAAATTAAAAGGAAAATTACGGCCATGGGTTTCTGCGAAAGATATTATTTTAGAGCTCTTAAGACGTTTATCGGTAAAAGGCGGTGTTGGGCGTATTTTTGAATATACGGGAGAAGGAGTAAAAACTCTAACGGTTCCTGAACGTGCAACTATCACAAATATGGGTGCAGAATTAGGTGCTACAACATCAATTTTCTCTAGTGATAGCCAAACACTAAAGTTCTTAAAAGCACAAAATCGCGAACATTTGTGGGAAAATATTTGTGCCGACAAAAATGCCGAGTATGATGAAGTAATTGAAATTGATTTAACAAAACTTGTTCCTTTAGCCGCACAACCGCATATGCCGGATAGGGTTTGTTCTGTAAAAGATATTGAGGGAATGAAAGTAGATCAAGTATTGGTTGGCAGCTGTACAAATTCATCATATAAAGATCTTATGACTGTTAGCTCTATGCTGAAGAATAAGAAAATTAGCGACCAGGTGAGTTTTGGTATCGCCCCCGGGTCACGTCAGGTATTAGAGATGATCTCGCGTAATGGTGCACTTCTTGATATTGTTCAGGCTGGTGCCCGTGTGTTAGAAGTTGCGTGCGGTCCCTGTATTGGTATGGGGCAGTCCCCACAAACGAAAGCAGTTTCTCTCAGAACGTTTAATCGCAACTTTGAGGGGAGAAGTGGAACCCCGAGTGCAGATATATATTTAGTATCACCTGAGGTTGCGGTAGCATCTGCAATAAAAGGCGTAATCACTGATCCGAGAAAACTAGGAAAATCTTCTCGTATTGTTATGCCGAAACAATTTCTTATAGATGACTCAATGATCATTTCTCCGTCAAAGAAACCGAAGACAGTAAAGGTTGTGAAAGGCCCGAATATTGCAACACTTCCAAAATGCGGTACATTGCCGAGGTCATTTAAGGGTGAGGTTCTTTTACATGTGGGAGATAACATTACTACTGATCATATTTGTCCTGCAGGTGCAAAGGTATTACCGTATCGGTCAAATGTTCCTAAATTGTCTGAATTTGTATATCAATCAGTCGATAAAGATTTTTCGCAAAATGCATTGAGTGTTAAATCAAAAGGCATAGCTGGTATTATTATTGGTGGAAATAATTACGGACAGGGATCAAGCCGTGAGCATGCTGCACTTTGCCCAATGTATCTCGGAGTAAAAGTAGTGATTGCCCTTTCTTTTGCCCGTATTCACAAAGCAAACCTTATAAATTTTGGTATTCTTCCTCTTACTTTTGAGAATGGACCAATATATAAAACTATTAAAAAAGGCGAAGCCTTATCGTTTCCAAACATTCAAAAAGAGTTAAAGGACGGCGTGAAGATAACTGTTGAGTTGGCACATAAGAAACGTTTTTACGTGAAGTGCGATATTTCTGAAAGAGAAAGAAACGTTTTGTTATCAGGCGGGATTCTGGCATATATGGGATCTCGTAACTCGTGATTCGTGGTTCGTGAATCGTGAATCGTTAAACCATGAATTATAACAAGGTCTGTAGTTCTTGGTTTTAGAAGATATTTACTTGGAAATTGGTAATTGGAATTTACAAATGTTGTTAGTTGTTCTAATGACTGTTTTTACTAGATTATTGGGTTAAATAAAAAAACGAGAAAAAGGGTTTAGCTATGCAATCAACAAATTCAAAAATCAAAAAAGGTAAAAAGATTATTATTCAAAAAGACGGAGGACTTAAGGTTCCTGATCATCCGATTATTCCCTATATTGATGGGGATGGCACTGGTCCAGATATTTGGAGTGCAGCGGTACGTGTATTCGAAAGTGCTGTTGAAATTGCCTATAACAGTGAACGAAAGATTATTTGGAAAGAAATTTTTGCCGGTGAAAAAGCTAATAAATATTATGGAAGCTGGCTGCCGGAAGAAACAGTCAATGATATTAGAGAATATGTTGTTGCTATTAAAGGTCCGCTCACAACTCCGATAGGTGGAGGTTTTAGGAGCGTTAATGTTGCTTTGCGGCAACAACTAAACTTATATGCGTGTATACGTCCGGTGAAATACTACCCTGGGGTTCCATCTCCAATGAAGAATCCTAAAAATGTTGACATGATAATATTTAGAGAAAATACTGAAGATGTGTACGCAGGATTAGAGTGGAAGATTGGGACTGAAGAGGTTAAAAAAGTTATTAATTTTCTTAATACTGAGATGGGTTGTTCCATTAGAGAAGATTCTGGTATTGGCATTAAGCCTATGAGTGAATACGCGTCAAAAAAGCTTATCAGAAAAGCGATAGAACACGCGATACACCACAAAAGAGATAGTGTTACACTTGTGCATAAGGGAAATATTATGAAGTTTACGGAAGGTGCTTTTAAGGAATGGGGGTATGAAGTTGCCCGTGAGGAGTTTAGAGAGGAAACCATTTCTGAATCTGAAGTGTATGAACATTACCGTGGCACTGTGCCTGAAGGTAAAGTGCTCATTAAAGATAGAATTGCTGACAATATGTTCCAACAGGTGCTTATGAGACCAGAAATGTTTAGTGTCCTTGCTATGCCTAATCTTAACGGTGATTACATGTCTGACGCATTGGCGGCACAGGTTGGCGGTCTCGGCGTTGCACCGGGTGCTAATATTGGTGATACAGCAGCGGTATTTGAGGCGACACACGGTACGGCGCCAAAATATGCCGGTCAGGATAAAGTTAACCCAAGTAGTCTTATATTATCAGGCATTATGATGTTTGAACATATGGGGTGGGATGAAGCGGCAGAATTGATCGATAAAGCGCTTGCAAAAACGATCCAAAAAAAGATTGTTACCTATGATTTTGCACGACATATGGATCGTGCCACATTAGCGAAATGTTCTGAATATGCAGATGAGATAATAGGGAATATGTAACGCGCGTAGCGTTTAGCGTTTAGGTTTTACTCAATAAAAAATATTAAACTATACGCTGTACACTAAACGCTATACACAAGGAGTAGCAATGAAACGAAATAAAATAAGTATTGTTGGTGCGGGAAATGTTGGTGCGACATGTGCTCATTGGGCTATAACCAAGAATCTTGGCGATGTTGTGCTTATTGATATTGCAGAAGGAATTCCGCAAGGCAAGGCACTTGATATGGCAGAATCGTTACCGATTGTAGGAGTTGATCTCAAGGTTACCGGATCAAATAATTATAGTGTGACCAAAGATTCTGATATTGTCATTATTACTGCTGGTCTGCCGCGCAAACCCGGGATGAGTCGTGATGATCTGTTAAAAACAAACGCGAATATAATGAAAAGTGTAACGAAAGAAATAGCTCAATATTCTCCTGAGGCAATACTTATTATTGTATCTAATCCGCTTGATGCTATGGCACATGTTGCTCTAAAAGAAAGTGGTTTTAGTAGAGATAAAGTGATTGGGATGGCAGGCATTCTTGACACGGCGCGTTTTAGATCATTTATTGCCGAAGAACTTAATGTGTCGGTAGAAAACGTACATGCTATGGTATTAGGTGGTCATGGAGATACCATGGTTCCTCTTCTGAGTTACACAAATATTGCCGGAATTCCCATTAGAACAATGCTGTCTGAAGAAAAGTTGAGTGCTCTCGTGGAGAGGACCCGTAAAGGAGGTATCGAGATAGTAAACCTGCTTAAAACGGGTAGCGCCTATTATGCACCATCATGTGCTGCTATTGAAATGGCTGAGGCTATACTATATGACAAAAAGAAAACATTGCCCTGTTCAGTATTTTTAAAAGGCGAGTATGGTGTTACAGACAGCTTTTTAGGTGTGCCCGTCATATTGGGCAAAAACGGTGTTGAGAAAATTATCGAACTTGATCTGTCTGATGAGGAAAATGCCGCGCTCGCGCAATCCGCATTATCGGTAAAAGAGTTGATAGAAACAATTTCGTAAATACCAGCCCGTGAATCCCCATTCACATATTTTTATATCCTTTCTTTCTTTAACTACTTATGTGTTTATTATAGTATTATATTGGCAGTAGTGAACACGACGAGAACGTGATAGTTAATGGTATATACACTATACAATATACATAAGAGATAAAGATGATCCATATACATAAAAGATTTAAAGAATCTGAATCTTTTATTGAGACGCTGAACGTGTTACATCAAGGGAAAGATGTTCTTGTTACCGGGTGTGAAGCATCACTAAAAGAGTGCATTATAGCAACGATTGTTCGTGAGTTTCAAAAACCTATTCTCTATATAGTAAAAGGTCCAAAAGAACAGGATACTGCCGCTGAAAACTGTAAACTGTTTTTAGATCGACCGGTCTATTCGTTCCCTGCACTTGATTTTATTCCCGGGCAGGGTGTTCATCCACAAATTGAGATAACATCTGAACGGCTAAAAGTTTTGGAGACGTTACTTGAACCACAAGAGTTTCTGCCTGTTGTTATAGCAACATCACATTCGATCAGTCAACATGTCGTTGGGCGTGCAGTCCTTGATGTATCTCGTATAGAAATAAAACCACAGATGTCTATCTCTCGCGATGAGTTGTGCAAAAAACTTGTAGATCTCGGATATGAGCCTACACCGATGATTGAAAAAAAAGGTGATTTTTCAGTTCGGGGCGGTGTTATAGATGTGTATTCAATTCTTGAAGATGATCCATACAGAATAGAATTTTTTGGAGATACGATTGAATCAATACGAGTTTTTGATGCCTACACACAAAAATCTACGGAATCTATTGATCATATCGTTATTGTACCGTGCAAAGAAAAAGAATGTATTGAAGAAGGAAATGCGACTTTGGTTGAGTATATCAGTGAACTGTCTGATAAACCTCTTATTGTTTTTGATGAGCTGTTCGAACTGAAAAGAAATACAGCTCAATTCTATGATGATTTTAAAACTAATTCATTATATATACCATTTGATAATTTTTATGGAGGGGTTGCAGAGTATCAAAAAGTTTTTTTTAATTTATTTGAGCAAAGTTCACCTGAGTTCAAACAAGTGTCAAAAGTTCACTATAACGTCAAAAGAGCGGAATCTCTTTCAGAAAAAACAACAGTCCCGTTTTCAGAAGTATCGGCATGTGATAGTGATGCTGCTGAAAGAAAAATGCTATTTGAGGATAAACAAGATACCGTGCTTGGTGAAATTGAGCGCTTAGTTGATAAGAAATATAAGATATGCATAGTATGTAATAATGCTGGGGAAAAAGATCGTTATACTGAGATTATAGATGAGAAAGGATATGAAAAGTTAAAAAAAATACCGATTGTTTTGGGGAGACTGCATACAGGTTTTATTTTTCCCGAGTGTAAAATCGCGCTTATTGCTGATCAGGATATTTTTAATCGATACAAAGTGCGATCAATTCAGAAAAAATTCAAGGGTGTTAATCCTATTGCAGAACTGACTGAAATAAAAAACGGTGACTATGTTGTTCATATTAATTATGGCATTGGAAAATACAAAGGGCTTCAGATGATAGAAAAAGACGGGATAATGCAGGAGTTTATGGCCCTTGAATATGCTGAAAAAGCATATGTGTATGTCCCTATTGAAAATATAAACCTTGTTGAACGGTATATCGGTGTCGGGAAAAGACCCACGCTGGATAAACTTGGATCGAGCCGGTGGAAACAGGTTAAAAAAAGAGTCCAAATCGTGACTGCAGGTATTGCGGCAGATCTCCTTGATGTGCAAGCGGCTAGAGAGATATTGGAGGGAACGCCTTTTTCAAAGGATAATTCATGGATGAGAGAATTTGAAAGCGCATTTATATATGAAGAGACAACTGATCAAATGCGTACAATCGATGAAGTTAAACGAGACATGGAATCACGAAAACCGATGGATCGGCTCATATGTGGTGATGTTGGCTACGGGAAAACAGAAGTTGCTATCCGTGCGGCCTTCAAATGTGTGATGGATAACCGCCAGGTAGCGGTGCTTGTCCCAACGACCATTCTTGCCGATCAGCATTTTAGAACATTTTGTGAGCGTATGCAGGATTATCCCATAAAAATTGAGATGCTTTCACGATTTCGATCTAAACGTGAGCAGGCGAATATTGTAAATGAGCTGAGTGCAGGTACCGTTGATATAGTAATTGGCACGCATCGTTTATTGCAAAAAGATGTAGCGTTTAAAAATATTGGACTAGTGATTGTTGATGAGGAGCAGCGCTTTGGTGTGCGTCATAAAGAAAAGCTGAAGCAGTTACGAAAACTTATTGATGTATTAACGCTTACAGCTACACCAATACCACGGACACTCTATATGTCATTTCTTGGTGTTAAAGAAATGAGTGCGATTAATACTCCTCCCGAAAACAGACTTCCAATAGAGACGTATATTATTGAATATCATGAAACGGTTATAAGAAAAGCGATTGTTCATGAGCTTGCACGTGAGGGACAGGTGTTTTATGTGCATAATAGGGTAAAAACCATTAACCGGGTGAAAGAACGCCTGCAAAAACTTGTTCCCGAAGCACGTATAACAGTTGCACACGGGCAAATGGATGAAGACGAGCTCGCAGAAATAATGCATTTATTTGTTAATGGTAAAATTGATGTGCTGGTTTGTACGACCATTATTGAATCAGGGCTTGATATCCCGAATGCCAATACGATCATAATCGAGAGGGCGGACATGTTTGGCCTTTCAGAGCTCTACCAGTTGCGCGGCAGAGTGGGGCGGTATAATGTGCGTGCATATGCATATCTCTTGTTTCCTCCAAACGCACTGTTACTCTCTGCGGCAAAAAAACGATTGCGGGCATTAACTGAATTTAGCGGTATGGGGTCGGGTTTTAAGCTTGCAATGAAAGATCTTGAAATACGTGGTGCGGGCAATATTTTGGGCAAGGAACAGCATGGGTATATTACCGCAGTCGGTTTTGATCTGTATTGTCGGTTATTAAAACAAAATATTGTTCGACAACGCGGTGACAGCGCGGGGATGTCAGAAAAAGAAGTCGTTCTAAAATTAGGCATGCGGCCATATCTTCCGCTTTCATATATAGGAGATGAGTCTATACGTATTAATCTTTATAAACGTATCGCGTCCTGCGAAAAAGTTGCTGAGATCAATGAAATACATGCTGAACTTAATGATAGATTCGGGCCTCTTCCAAAAGAGGTCGCGCTTTTTATGGATACTTCTATGCTTAAAATAATTGCTCGCTCAAAAAATATACATTATATTGAAGTAAAACAGGGTAAATGTGTCATAAAGCGCAATAACGAAGTAGTGCTTTTTAATGGGCACCATGCACGTATAACCGCTACGCGTCAAGAGGGGATAGTTGAGGAAGTGTTAAAAATAGTGAACACTATTACGTAAAGATGCGTCTTTATGTTTGATAGGTGAAAATTAGTGACTGACTTTTCAGTTTCATTATAAGTTGCACAAGGTATTTTTGTTTGTTATAATCCGCAGAATTATTACTTTATGAAAGGAGAATTATGAAAAAATGTTTTCTATCTATAATAGTGGTTATGAGTGTATTTACTGTATCGGTATATGGATATTCTCAAGAGAATAAAAAAGACACAGCAACAAGTAACCAAGTACAAACGCTTAAACCTGATAGTGTTATTGCCTCAGTGAATAATAAGGAAATAACCGTAGGAGATTTCCAGGCTCTTGTGGGGAAAGTTCCTCCTAATTATAAGCAAGCTATACTGAATCAAAAAGCTAAAGTTATAAATGATATGATTACTCAGGAGCTCTTGTTCCAAGCTGCAGAGAGAATGGATTTGGAAAATGATCCGCAAGTTAAAGAATCACTCAAAAACCTTGTAAAACAAATTCTGGTGCAGCGATATATCCAAATTGAAGTTGTCGAAAAGATAAAAATTACTGATAAAGATCTTAAAGAATATCATAAAAAACATAAGGAAGAATTCAATATACCAGAACAGGTCCGGGCCGCACACGTATTAGTGAAAGATGAAAAGGATGCTCATGCAGCCATGAAAAGAATAAAAAACAACGAAGACTTTGCTGTAGTAGCAAAGGAAATGTCTATTGATCCCAGTAGGCTTAAGGGTGGGGATCTAGGGTATTTTGGACGTGGACGGATGATCCCAGAGTTTGAAAATGCCGCATTTTCTCTTGCTCCTGGAGAAGTATCTGGTATTGTTAAAACACAATTTGGTTTTCATATAATAAAGTGCGTTGATAAGAAAGCTCCTCAAGCTCGTGAATTTGCAGAAGTAAAAAAAGAAATAGAGCAGAAACTCATGCAGGAAAAACAGGCTGCGCAGTTCAAAGACTTGATAGAACGCTTGAAAAATAAAGCTGAAATTAAAATAAACAATAATGTAATACAAGAGCTTAAATAATAGAAAAGGGAAAATAGGTTGTTTTTTATGAAAAGGTTTGCTCAATATATTGTTCTGGTAGGAATAGCACTTAATGTATGTTGTTTCGCGTATGCAGAGGTTGTTGACCAGATTGTTGCTATTGTGAACGATGAGATTGTTACCTTTAATGAACTCAAGAAAGTTCTTAACCCCATTTATGCGCAATATGAGAAGACATATCAAAGTGATGAGCTAGTCGATAAGATGATCCGCGCACGCAATGAAGTATTGAAGCAGTTGATAAACAATAAGTTACTTGTTCAGGCAGCAAAAACGAAAAAACTGACTGTTGATGAAGATCTCATCGAGGAAAGAATAGATAGTATAAAAGAGCGGTTTCCAAGTGAAGAGGTTTTTTATTCAGCACTAGAGGCTGATGGCATGTCTGTTGATATTCTGAAAAAAAATATCAGAGAACAGTTGCTTATGCGAAGTCTTGTCCAACGCGAGTTAGCGCACAAAGCGATCGTATCTCCACACGATGTTAATGAATTCTATAAAAAACACACAGAACAATTTCGTGAGGGTGAGATGATAAATCTATGTAATATTCTCATTAAGCATACTGATAAAGATGATGAAGGTAGTGATAAGGCATGGGATAAGATTAATAATATTTTGCGGGAAATCAAGAATGGCGGTGACTTTGAAGTGCTTGCAAAGCAATATTCTGAAGGGCCGAATGCTGAAAAAGGCGGAGACATGGGTTATTTCCCTCGTGGCAGTATGATGAAAGAAATTGAAGAGGCTGCCTTCAGTATGAATGCAGGTGAAATCAGCGAAATTATCCGTACTAATGTTGGTTATCATATTCTGTACCTCAAAGCGCGCCGCAGTGCTCGACAAATACCCTTTCAAGAAGTTTCAAAAGATGTTGAAAGAGAATTGTTTCAGGTAAAGATTGAAAAGCTCAAAGCTGAATATGTTGACGATTTACGTAAAAAAGCATTCATAAAAGTAATGGAATAACAAACTCGTCGTTCGTTCCTCGCATCTCGTATCTCGAAAAAAGTAATGAGAATCATCATTCCAATCCCATAACAAGTTATCGTCACAGTGATTTACATTTCTTTTTCTAGAACCGAGCACTTATCACCTAGAACCTTATGTAGAATTTTTTATCAATTTGTAATATCATTATCATATGTGGAGCACAATATGAAAATTCCAATTATCGGTATTACTATGGGGGACGTTTCCGGTATTGGACCGGAAATTATCATTAAAACACTTCGTGATATGTGGTGGCATGGTGTGTGTATCCCGGTGCTTTTTGGATCTAGTGAGATTTTTGATTATACCGCACAATTGTTGAAGGATGATTTTAGGTATACAGTCTTAACTGATATTAAACGGGATACAGTTTGTAAGGGAAATGTATACTTGTTCCGTACAGGGTCAATTAACCCTGAAGATGTTGTGTGTGGAAAGCCTGATTTCCAATGGGGAAAAGCGGCGTTTACTGCGGTTGAATGTGCTGTACGCGAAGCACAAAGTGGTAAAATTGATGCTATAGTTACTGCTCCGGTATGTAAAGAAGCGCTGGATATGGCAGGATATACTTTTCTTGGGCATACTGAGTTTTTGGCATTCCTCACTAAAACAACTTCGTATCGCATGATGTTTGTTGGTGGGGGATTAAGGGTTATTCTTGCCACGATCCATGTGCCATTAAAAAAGATATTTTCTTTACTAGATGAAAAAACGATTTGTGAAACTGTGCAGCATGCTCATCGTGCAACTCGGTTATTAGGTGTTGAAAAACCAACGATTGCAGTATGCGGTCTCAATCCGCACGCAGGGGAAAACAGTGTCTTAGGTACCGAAGAGAGAGATATTGTTACGCCTGCTATTTTGAAAGCGCGATCTCAAGGTATTGATGTTCTTGGTCCATTACCTTCCGACACTGTCTTTTACAGGGCGCAAAACAATGAGTTTGATTGTGTTGTTGCACTCTATCATGATCAGGGTTTGATTCCATTTAAGATGATCGCTTTTGATGAAGGGGTTAATCTAACCGTAGGGTTGCCATTTATCCGTACATCGCCTGATCACGGAACAGCTTTTTCAATTGCCGGTAAGGGTATAGCTGACCCAAGAAGCATAACGGAAGCAATAAAGCTTGCTGTACACATGTTTGATCGTAAGGGGGTGAGAAATAATAATATCCCTAATTTGGAGGCTCAGATTTAGCCATATGCAAGGCGTGACGACGCTGGCGTACCCTCCGCGGTACGTCAAGGAGGAGCAACGAAGCATATGGCTAAATCTGAGCCTCCCCGAAGGGGCTGGTCGCTTTTGGGCTGTAACTGTGTCACTTATCGCTTGCGTATCGCAGGGGATACGCGGCACTCTTCGTTCCTTGTTTCGCTCCAAAATTGACTCAGCCAAATTGGGGATATTATTATTTCTCACCCCCTAAGGAGAAAATACAATGAACATCAAAGAAATAAAGGAAGTCCTTTCAGAAAGTGGCATTCATCTCAGAAAAAGGTGGGGACAGAATTTTCTGACTGATAAACGTATTCTCGAAGATATAGTTTTATGTGCTGATATTTTACCAACCGACCTTGTGATTGAAGTGGGGCCGGGCCTGGGGACACTTACCGAACGCCTTATGAATAGTAGGGCAAAGGTTGTTGCTATTGAAATAGATAAAAAGCTCTCAGAGATACTTCATATACATTTAAAAGATTCGAAAAACCTACTGTTATTGCAACAGGATATTCTTAAGGTTGATCTTAAGGCGTTGGTCCGAACAGAATATTGTAAAGGGTTAAAACACATCAAAGTTGTTGCTAATGTCCCATACTATATTACAACACCGATTATAATGCACTTTCTTGAGTCAGAGATACCCCTTGATGTGATGGTTCTCACTATGCAGGAAGAAGTGGCAAAACGAATAATTGCTGATCCCGGAACAAAAGACTATGGTATTCTTTCGGTGATTTCTCAGTATTTTTCACAACCAAGAATTGTAAGAAAAATAAAGAAAGGCGCGTTCTATCCTGTTCCAAAGGTTGATAGCGCGGTAGTGAAGTTTGATGTGTATAAAACGCCGCCTGTTGCGTGTGATAAAGATCTACTCTTTATGCTCGTAAAAGCTTGTTTTTCTCAAAGAAGAAAAATTATCAAAAATACTATTACCCTGTTGCCATTAAAAGAAATAGATAAAAATGATTTATATTGTGCGCTTGATATATGCGCAATCGATTATATGAGAAGACCTGAAACAATTTCAATTCATGAATACGCCCAATTAACCAGTACGATTGAAAAAATAGTGCAGCAGAAGAAAAAGAACCAGGAATAATAATGAGTATTGTCCATACCGAAGGCATAGTGTTAAAAACATATGACTACTCCGAAACGAGCAAAATAGCGGTAATTTTTACGAAAGATTATGGCAAGATCAAGGTTATGGCAAAAGGCGCTAAGAGTAAAAAAAGCAATACTCAAGCGGTTACAGAACCGGGGACCTATATTCGATTAGTATTTTATTATAAAAGTGATAAAGAACTACTCACGCTTTCTGAAGCAACCATCATTGATCAGTACCCAAAAGTGCGCACGGATCTGGTGAAATTTGCCTATTATATGTATGTCTTGGAACTTATAGAGGTCCTCTTTGAATCAGACGAAGGCGGGTCACGTGATTTTTTTACTGAATGCATTGCTTACATTAACACCTTTTCAGAAAGCGACAATCCCGAGTTATATGTTATAGCCCTTGAAGTGAAGATGCTCAAAGCTCATGGCCATATGTTTGAATGTCAGAAGTGTGTAGAATGCGGGAAAAATGTTCCTCGGGATCTTATTTCGTCTGCCAATAGAACAGAATTACATCCTCATAATACTAAAACAGAAATATATCTATCGACCGTTCAAGGCGGCGTCATATGCAAAAAGTGCAAATCTGTCCATAATAGGGGACGAAAATATCCCCTCACTACGCTCCAGACTTTGCTGTATCTTTCACAGTGTTCAGTGGAAGAAGTTACGGCAATTTCTTCTCGAACAAGAGAAATAGTAGATATTAAAAATATTCTGAGAATCAGGCTTGACTTTTTAGTAGGAAAAAGCTTAAAATCACTAAGTTTTCTAGAAAAGACGATAAAAATGTAAAAATGTTTGTAGAGCCGATATTTACCATGTGCATTGTGTGCATGGTTACTATTGAGATTCTATGTACGTATGGATTGTATGACAAAAACAAAAGAGAATAAATCACCTGAGATAATGGACAAACTCGTCTCGTTATGCAAGAGACGGGGGTATATATTCCAGTCCAGTGAAATTTACGGTGGCTTGAACAGCTGTTGGGATTACGGTCCTCTTGGCGTTGAGCTTAAACGTAATATTGCTGATATTTGGTGGCGATCAATGACGTTAAAACGTGATGATGTTGAGGGAATCGATGCAAGTATATTAATGCATCCACGTGTATGGGAAGCCTCAGGACATGTCCAAAATTTCACAGACCCATTAGTAGACTGCAAAGAATGCAAACAAAGATTTCGAGCAGATCAGATTGAAGATGTATGTCCACAGTGTGGCGGAGAGCTTACCGAACCGCGTCTCTTTAATCTTATGTTTCATACCTTTATCGGGCCGGTACAGGATGAGGCAAATATCGTCTATTTAAGACCTGAAACTGCGCAAGGTATTTATGTTAATTTCATGAATGTGCAGACAGCGTGTCGTAGAAAAATACCTTTTGGTATTGCTCAGATCGGTAAGGCCTTTAGAAACGAGATAACTCCTGGGAACTTTGTGTTTAGGACGCGTGAGTTTGAGCAGATGGAAATGCAGTATTTTGTGAAGCCAGGCTCTGATGACGAGTGGCTTAAGACGTGGAAAGACATACGTATTAATTGGTTTAAGGAGTTAGGTGTTAACCCGGAGAAACTGAGATTAAAACAACATCATGAAAAGGAATTAGCGCACTACGCTAAAGATGCATATGATGTTGAATATGAGTTTCCGTTCGGTTGGCAGGAGCTAGAGGGGATACATAATAGAACGGATTTTGATTTAAAACGTCACACGGAGTATTCGGGTAAGCCTATTAATTATTTTGATGAAGAGGCTAAAGAACGGTATGTTCCTTATATCATAGAGACATCAGTAGGCTTGAATAGAACACTTCTGACTTGTCTTGTCGATGCGTATCGTGAAGAAGAAGGACGGGTTGTGCTCAGCCTTTCACCAAAAATTGCACCGATAAAGGCTGCAATTATGCCGCTGGTGAAACGAGACGGGATGGATACAATTGCATACGATCTCTACAATAAAATGCGTAATACATTCAAAGTCTTTTACGATGTAAGCGGCTCAATTGGAAGACGGTACAGAAGACAGGATGAAGCAGGAACCCCGTTTTGTGTGACGGTAGATTCTCAGACTTTAGAGGATAATACGGTGACAATAAGGGAACGTGACAGCATGAAACAGGAACGTTATGCGATCGGTGATGTTATCGGCATCATTGAAAAGGCTGTTTCAATTTAATTTGAAATGGCAACACAGCAGGCGGGTGCTTATCTGCTATTTTGGTAATATGTGTCGAAGACGACAAAAATATATATGTTTGACAACTGCTTTACAGTAACAATGATGTTATGCCAGGTAGTATGTCAGTAAATGAGTGATTAATTAATAACAAGAAGGAGTAGTGACTATGGCTGGTGGGGTGCTAACGATGGGAAATAAAGTATCAGGAGGAACAATGAAAGGTAAATATGTATATTTCTTCGGCGGTAATAAAGCTGAAGGTAAAAGTGGCATGAAAAATACTCTTGGGGGGAAAGGTGCAAATCTTGCTGAAATGGTAAATATTGGTATTCCTGTACCTCCAGGATTCACGATAAGCACTGAAATGTGTGTGTTCTATTATAAAAATGGCGGAAAACTTCCTGAAGCTTTAAGACAGGATGTTATCAAGAATCTTCGCAAAACAGAAAAAGTGATGGGTGCCGGTTTTGGTGATCCCAAGAATCCGCTTTTGCTGTCTGTACGTTCTGGTGCAAGAAGTTCTATGCCTGGCATGATGGAAACAGTCCTGAATGTCGGTCTCACTGAAAAGACGATCAAAGGTCTTATCGCAAAAACAAATAATCCGCGATTTGTATGGGATGCATACAGAAGATTGATTCAGATGTATTCTGACGTTGTTATGGAAAAGGCAGCTGGTATTGAACCAAAAGAAGGCCACGGTATTCGTCAACAACTTGAAGCAGAATTGCATAAAATAAAAACGAAACGTAAAGTGACAAACGATTGTGATCTTTCTGCAGAAGATCTAAAAGAACTCACAACGGTATATAAAGCAAAGATCAAAAAAGTACTCAAAAAATCATTTCCTGACGATGCTTTAGAGCAATTGTGGGGTGCTGTAAGAGCCGTGTTCCAGTCATGGAACGGTAGACGTGCTATTGCATACAGAAGAATCGAAGGAATCCCTGATGAGTGGGGTACTGCGGTAAATGTGCAGGCAATGGTATTTGGTAATATGGGTGAAACGTCCGCAACAGGTGTAGCTTTTACTCGTAATCCTGCAACCGGTGAAAATGTGTTTTATGGTGAGTGGTTAGCAAATGCTCAGGGGGAAGACGTTGTTGCTGGTCTTCGCACACCAAACCCGATAAATGAATCAGGTAAAACAGAACATTCAAACCATCTTGTATCTCTCGAACGTGCTATGCCGAAGATTTACAAGGAACTCGACACTATACAAAAAGGTCTTGAGAAGCATTATCATGACATGCTTGATATAGAATTTACTATTCAAGAAGGACGTTTGTGGATGCTTCAGTGCCGTGTAGGTAAAAGAAACGGTATGGCCTCGGTAAAAATGGCTGTTGAGATGGTTAAAGAAAAACTTATTACTCAGCGTGAAGCGATTATGCGTGTAGCTCCTGAACAGCTTGATGAGTTACTCCATCCTATTTTGGATCCGAAAGCAGAAGCGAAGAATAAAATCCTTGTTAAAGGTCTTCCTGCTGGTCCTGGCGGTGCAACCGGTGTTGTCGTATTCACTGCTCAAGACGCGGTAAAGTGGGCAAAAGAAGGTAAAAGAGTCATTTTAGTCCGTGAAGAAACAAATCCTGAAGACGTTGAAGGTATGCGTGCTGCAGAAGCTATTTTAACTGCACGTGGCGGTATGACATCTCACGCGGCACTCGTTGCACGTGGCTGGGGTAAATGCTGTATTGTTGGTGCGGGTACGCTTGATATTGACAATAAGGCAAAGAAGTTTACTGTAGGCGGTAAAGTGGTAAAACAGGGCGATTGGGTCAGCTTAAACGGTTCAAAAGGATATGCATATATGGGGCAATTACCTATGGTAAAAACCACGGAAGACAATCCTTATTTTCAGCAGATCATGAAGTTCTGTGACAGCGTAAGAGTGTTAAAAGTACGCACAAACGCTGACACACCTGAAGATGCAAAAAAGGCGAGAGGTTTTGGCGCTGAAGGTATCGGTCTTTTCAGGACCGAACACATGTTTTACGGTAAGGGTTCGGAAAAACCATTGTTTATGCTACGTAAAATGATTGTGTCTAAAACAGTTAAAGAACGTCAAGCTGCAATTAATGAGCTTTTTAAACATGTCAAAACAGATATAAAAGCAACACTTGCCGCAATGGATGGATTGCCGGTTACTTTCAGATTGTTAGATCCGCCACTCCATGAGTTTGTTCCTCACACGGAAGACGGGATAAAGAAATTAGCGCGTAGCCTTGGGGTAAGCGCTGAAGAAATAAAAAATCGTGCTTCACTTCTGAAAGAAAGCAATCCGATGATGGGACATAGAGGGGTACGTTTAGGAGTGACATTTCCTGAAGTAGCTGAAATGCAGATTCGCGCTATTCTTGAGGCAGCAGCCGAACTTCTTCAGGCAAAGAAAAAAGTGTTTCCTGAAATAATGATACCGGTTGTGTCACTTGATACTGAGCTAAAAAACCAGTTCGCGATAGTGAAAAAAGTGTACGCTGAAGTGTTGAAGAAAACGAAGCTGAAAAGTATTCCGCATATGGTTGGGACCATGATTGAAATACCACGTGCATGCCTCGTTGCAGATACGTTTGCGGAAGTCGCAGAGTTCTTTTCATTCGGCACGAACGACCTGACACAGATGGGTTTTGGATTCTCCCGTGACGATATGGGCGGATTCTTGCCTGCATATCTTGATGAAGGCATTTTAGCAGCTGATCCGTTTCAAACGTTAGATCAGGAAGGTATTGGTCAGCTCGTAAAGATGGGTATTGAAAAAGGCCGTCAGGCACGAAAGAATTTAAAGGTTGGTATATGCGGCGAACATGGTGGGGATCCTGCGAGTGTTGAGTTTTGTCATCGTGCAGGAATGAACTATGTGAGTTGTTCACCGTTCCGTGTGCCAATTGCACGTTTAGCAGCAGCGCAAGCAGTCATAAAAGAAGATAAGTAAGTTAACAATATAACTGGTTCAGCTGGAACATGTCATTAAAGTGTGTTCCAGCTGAAAAGTGTCATTATGTCACCGAAAAATAGTCCAGGAAGTGGCAAAGAATCGATACACCTTTATCTGAGAGATATTGGTGAGGTTCCTCTTTTATCACGTGAAGAAGAAGTGAAACTGGCAAAAAAGATTCAAAAGGGAAACAAAAATGCCAGAAGAGATATGATTCGCGCTAATCTCAGATTGGTTGTATCAATAGCCAAACGCTATGCAAATTATGGTGTGCCTTTTCTCGATCTGATCGCAGAAGGTAATCTTGGATTAATGCGAGCTGTTGATAAATACGATTTGTCTAAAGGGTGTAAATTTAGCACCTATGCGACCTGGTGGATAAAACAGTCAATTTTTCGTGCATTAGCAAATCTCGGTAAAACGATCCGTATCCCCATGTATATGGTTGAACGGTTATCGACATTCAATAAAGTTATTGTAGAACTTACTCATTCTCTCAAGAAAAAACCGACTGATGAGGATATTGCAAAAGAGCTTGATATCCCTATAAAAAAAGTGAAAGAGATGAGAAATATCGTCAAAAAGCCGAGCTCTCTCTATACCACTATTGGAGATAGCGGAGAAAGTGAACTTATAGATGTTGTTGCCGATGTTGATTCTATTTCACCTGATGATTTTGTTGCAAAAGTGTTTCTGAGAGAAGACGTTATTGATTTCTTGAGTCAAATTCCCGTGCGAGAAGCTGATGTTATTAATATGCGTTATGGACTACGTGACGGTAAAGTAAATACACTCGAAGAAATTGGAAAGAAATTTGAGATAAGCAGAGAGCGAGTTAGGCAAATAGAGGAATCAGCGGTAAAAAAATTGAGAAAAGTGCTTATGGAAAGTAATAGAAACTTTCACGACTATTAATATAATGTGTAGCTTAAAGGATGGTGAGTTATGGTTGAAATACTCGAACAATTAAGAAATTCTATACGGGAAATACCTGATTTTCCTAAAAAAGGTATTATTTTTAAGGATATTACCACGTTGATTGATAAAGGAGATCTGTTTGGTATGGCAATAGATGAGATGGCTGCACCCTATGTTGGTAAAGGGATAACAAAGGTTGTGGGTGTTGAGTCTCGCGGTTTTATTTTTGCTTCCGCAATAGCATATAAACTTGGTGCTGGTGTTGTTCTTGTTCGTAAGCCGGGTAAATTACCACATGAAATCCATAAGGAAACCTATGATCTCGAATATGGGCAGGATACATTAGAGGTGCATGTCGATGCGTTAAATCAGGATGATAAAGTAATTCTGGTCGATGATCTTTTGGCAACCGGTGGTACTGTAGAAGCTACGACTAAACTGATTGAACATTTTGGAGTGGCGATTGAAGGTATTGAATTCTTGATCGAATTGACATTCTTGAACGGTATCAAAAAGTTGCAAGGATTTAATGTCAGGTCTTTGATACAGTATTAAAGTTCTGAGTACAAGTCAGAACTTTAAAAGTCAAAAGGGATAAGTCAAAAGTTAAAAGTAAGGTATTGTTTTAATTTTGAATTATTATTACTTCAACTTTTTGATTTTTTACTTTTTACTTGGTTGGGCCCCCGTAGCTCAGGTGGATAGAGCAACGGTTTCCTAATGCGTTCGGATAAATATTCATAACATTCCTAATTAGACCTAATTACACTCAGTCTCAACAACTTATACAAATCAGTATGTCTAGTTGTTATAAGTCGCTATACTGTTATTACCTGTTGTTTTGCCCCAAATTCGCCCCACTATAATTGAGCCGCCCAGAAAATCGCATCGTGGGGTGGGGTGGGTAAGGTCAAGAGTAGAAAGCCGTCTCTCACGTTGCTATAATTTTTTAGGAAATTGGCTTTAGGCCCTCCTATGTATGGGTTATAGCTCAGTTTTTATTGACAGAGATAGGTGCTTGCAGTAGTCTAGCTTCATAGAATTAAAATCCTTTAATTAAAAGGAGTCTAAATGAAAAAGATATTTGTTTTAATTATAGCTATTTTCTTTGCCGGTATATCCACAAGTTATGCTATTTATGTCACCGAGGATTTTCAAAGTTATACTCCCGGAAACAGTTTGAACCTTGGAAACGGGGGCAGTGGCTGGGCTACTACTTGGGACGAAGCGCTTGGTGACTTTAAATGCCAAACAGTTGACGGTTCAAAAATGGGACAGGCTACAACGGCAGGCACCCTGGGCAGAAGAACTTTTTCAGGCTACACTAATGAGGATATCACATTTCAGTTAAATCTTACTAGCTGGCCGGCACCGCTGGACGGTGTATGCGGAAGCGTACTTTTTCTATCAAATGCTGGATATAAGGGGCCCTACATCACGTTTAACTCGGATACTCAGTCACTTATTGCAAGGGGAGATTATGAGACAGAAACAACGAATTTGCTTGGTGAAGGTGTGGAGGCTGTAGCTGGTACGACTTATACTATAAATATTACAGATGTCAAGGTTGGGGTGAACGGGACATATTCAGTGCAAGTTTCGAAACCAGGTATAATTTATAATCTTTATCAAAACGTTAAATTTGAGTTTTGGGCTTTAGATGTTCCAATTTTAGAGAAGATTTATTTTAGCAATGACTCGACGAATGCGAATACTGTAAGCATTGACAATATTACCGTTGGTGCCGTCCCTGAACCCTCAACATACGCACTTTTCGGCATAGGGCTTTTGGGATTGATTGGCGGGTGGATGAGGAGAAGCAAGAGACTAAAGACTTAGAGACAAAAAGATATATAAAGGGCCTTGGTAGAAATATCAGGGCCTTTTTTTTCCTCTCTAGTCTTTTATCTATAGGTTATAACCCAGTTTTCATTGACAAAGATAGATATTGGCAGTAATCTAGTCCCATAAAATTTAAATCCTTTTTAACTAATGAGAAGGAAGTTGAATGAAAAAGTTATTTGTTTTAATTATAGCTATTTTCTTTACGAGTATATCTCTCACAGCCTATTCCGATACTCACACATGGGATGGCGGTGGTGCCGATAATAATTGGGCAACCGCTGCAAACTGGGCCAGTAACGTTGCCCCCTCTAATTACGATGCTCTGACTTTTGCCGGGACTACACGTCTAACACCTTATAACAATACGTTGTTTAATAACATTTATGGTCCCATTACGTTTACCTCGACAGGTTTTGATGTTAGTAGTCGGGTAGAGGGAATCAATGTGATAAGTGGTATAACCAACAATGCGGGTTTAACGAATACCATTAGTGCAACTAATGTATATCTTGAAAACAGCCAAAGTTTCACCAATAATGGAACTTCATTAACATTTAGTGGTACTGTTTATGCCATAAACGAAGCCTATGCGCTAACTGTTGATGGTTTAGGTGCTACTAGCATGAACAAGATTATAGGTGCTTCCGGAGGTTCTTTAGTTAAATCTGGCAACGGTACACTTACAGTTACAGGTAATTGTTATTACACCGGTACAACATCGATTGATGTAGGCACACTTATTATTGATAATGATAATTCCGAAAGTGCGTCTACGATAAACAATACTGGGACGCTTGGTGGTGGTGGGACTGTTGGAACAGTAACAATAGATACTGGGGGTACTATATCTCCCGGAACAGGTGACCTTGCTACGTTGACTTCAGCTGGTCAAAGGTGGAACAACGGCGGTAATTATGCGTGGGGGGTTAATGATTCAGATTGTGATTTATTGAGTATAGGCGGTGCATTAAATCTTGGCTTTTTGACAACGAATTTTACTATTGAAATAACAGGCGATCCCGTTAGTTTTCAGACATGGACCATAGCAAATTTTACCAGTCTGACCGGGGATTTTGATGCAGGTGAATTTACATTGGATAATCAGACAGGTGTAGCAGGAGATTGGTCACTAGCTTATAATGCTGGTAATACAAGTTTGGATTTGACATGTGTTCCTGAACCGTCAACATACGCACTTTTTGGTATAGGGATTTTTGGGTTGATTATCGGGTGGATGAGGAAAAATGCTATAAGCCGTAAGCCTTAAGCTGTAAGTGAAAAACAAAAAGATATATTAAAGGGCCTTGGTAGAAATATCAGGGCCTTTTTTTTACTCTCTAGTCTTTTACCTATAGGTTATAGCCCAGTTTTCATTGACAAAGATAGATATCGGCAGTAATCTAATCCCATAAGATTTAAATCCTTTTTAACTAATTAGAAGGAGGTTAAATGAAAAAGTTATTTGTTTTAATTACTATTTTCTTCTGCCTTTGCATTATTCCGAACGCATTTGCAAATTTCGATGGTTTTGATAATTTTGACGGAGATAAAAGCAAATGGAATACAAGTTGGATTGCATTTGGAGCAGTATTAGATATCGATTCAGGTAACGATTGGGTTTATTTTGACTCAAATACTGCTGGGTTCAATAACGCGGCATGGCAATTTACAAATGGTGAAGGCCAGACCGGTGATAATGATAACGATTGGACATTAACTCTTGCAGTAAATGTCGTAGACCCCGGTTTATCTGTCGCTGACCAGTCTGTTCAATTTGGATTACATGTTACGAATCCGGTGGATAATGCGGATTGTGCTTCTGTTACTCTCAAACTGTCCCATGATGGAACTACTCTTAGTAAAAATTGGGATTCACGAATTTATACCTCGGCAGGAGGGGATTGGCATGATACGGCAATTACTAGTGACACCAGTGGGCATGTGAGGATAGTTTATACCGCCGGTACCACTTCAATAGCAACTCAATATTCAGAAAATAGCGGTGATACTTGGTCAACTTTAAAAACATATGATACTAATGTAGGGTGGGAAAGCCCTAGTGCATTTAAAGGAGGTATTCTGGGTAGTTCAATTGGCATAGCAATCGATCCGGAGGATAATGTTTACGCAGATAGCTTTTCTGCCGTCCCCGAACCGTCAACATACGCGCTGTTTGGCATAGGGCTTTTGGGATTGATTGGCGGGTGGATGAGAAAACAAAGACGCAAGCTGTAAATGAAAACAAAAGATATATAAAGGCCCTGGTAGAGATATCAGGGCCTTTTTCTCTCTCTAGTCTTTTATCTATAGGTTATAGCCCAGTTTTTGACGCCAAGAATAGATACAGGTAGTACGAACGACATGACCGACCATAAGGAAGGGAGGTCCGGGAGTGAGTACATGCTAGTCTTAATTAATTCCATTGCACCAACTTCTTCATGAGTGTTATAATATATTCCATAAAATGAGATATATAAACGACAAGTAGGAGAAATGACTTTAATTCAAGCAGATTCCTCGACTTTTAAGCAGCTTTTTTCCAACAAGAGATATGAAGTTCCTGAGTTCCAAAGGGTTTTTGCATGGAAGAAAACACATATGAATGACTTTTGGGAGGATTTAAATGAAGCAATGAACAAAAAAAGCTTTGATTCTGCGTTAAAAAAAGCTAATATAAGTGACTTTCGTTTCCATGACTTGAGACATACATATGCAATGGCAGGGATTGATCTCAAGACAGTATCAGAGTTATGGGGCCATTCATCAGTGTAAGTCACTGAAAGATATGCCCATTTAAGCCTCAGTCAGATGTTGGGGGTAAGGAGAAAATGGGAGTAGGTTTAGGTAATGTGCTTAATGGTAACGAGTTAGATTATCAAGCCCCCGTAGCTCAGGTGGATAGAGCAACGGTTTCCTAAACCGTGTGCCGGACGTTCGAATCGTCTCGGGGGCAAATTAGTACAATTTAAAAGTAAAAACGAAAAAGTAAAAAGTAAGTATATAAAACTAAAAACGCAAAAATAAGGAATAAAGACAATAGTTTTGATTTTTAACTTTTGCCTTTTAAATTATTATGATTGATTTACATACACACACATTATTAAGCGATGGGGTGTTGCTACCGACGGAACTTGCTCAGAGAGCCAAGGTGATAGGGTATCGCGTTATCGGTATTACTGATCATGCCGACAGCTCAAACCTGGAGCATGTGGCGACATCTTTATTAAAAGTACGTCAGGAGATGGGAGATACGCTCGGTATAAAGATTATATGCGGGGTTGAACTTACCCATGTCCCGCCACAATTATTGTCGGGAATGGTTGATCGTGCACGTTCATTTGGATGCCAATTGGTTATTGTTCATGGCCAGACAATTGTTGAGCCGGTTGAACCAGGCACAAATAGAGCCGCACTCGAATGCGATATTGATATCCTTGCTCATCCGGGGTTGATCTCAGATGACGATGTTAAACGAGCTGCCGCAAGAGATATATGTCTTGAAATTACAACCAGAGCTGGTCACAGCTATACAAATGGGCATGTTGCACAATTAGCAAAAAAGTATGGAGCGCGTCTCGTATTAAATACTGATAGTCATGGGCCATCAGACCTGATAACATCTGATTTTGCTAAAAAAGTTGTGCTTGGTGCTGGACTGGGCAGTAAAGATTTCGATAACATGAGGCAGAACGCTGAGTGGTTAGTGAAAAAAATTGAAACGAGGAAATAATATGGCAAAAAAAGTTTTTGTGAGTCGTGGTTCATTTTTTTCTGTTATCAGGAGCGCTATTAAGAAACATTGGATTATATTAGTCTCGGCACTTATAGTGGTACTCATTGTAATTGGTGTGGCATCATTCAGGAAAGCCGGTGTGAAGAGAATGAACAGTAATGCTTCCTTTGCATTTTCACAAGCGCAGACACGTGAGGATTATGAGAAAATTATTAAAATATATCCTCAGAGCGGAGTATATGTTCCTTCACTTATTAACATTGCACACATATTAGTTGATGAAGGAAATTACAGCCAAGCGATTGAGTATTATGAGCAGGTTGCTGCAGACTATAGTAATAATTACTTAGCGTCACGCGCATTATGTGATCTGGGATATATCTATATCGATATGAAAGAATACAGTAAAGCGATACATGCATTTCAAAAGGTATTAGACAAGTATCCCGAGGCCGGATGGAATAACGAGGCGTCTTTTAATGTTGCGTTATGCTATGAACTTATGGGGAATATTAATAAAGCAGAAAATCTTTACAGTAAAATACTCGCATCAAATCCGACAACTGAATGGTATAACAATATTGTGTATAGATTGCATAAAGTAAAAGAAACATTAGAAAATAAATCCGGTAAGTAAAGAATGCTGAGTTATGATCAAACAATTACGTCGCATAATACAATTAAGTCTGGTGAGTTCATTTATTTTTCTGAATGGCTGCGCTGTGTTTCAGCTGGTAACGCATAATAAGTATATTGGGGACCAGGGGAATAAAATATATCATCATGAACACTGCAGTGAGGTCAAACGCATAAACCCCATGGAAGTAGTAAGCTTTCCGGATAATGCGTGTGCGCGCTATGAGGGGTATCGATCCTGCTCAAAGTGTAACCCAGATAAATAACAATTGTAGTGAGTCCTTGGGGTAGATAGATTTTATATTGACAAATTTTGGGATTTCTGGTAGTGTACACTAAATTAAAAAAAGGCGTAATAGCCGAAAATTACATCATAGATAGTTTTAAATAGACAAGAAGGGTGGTGGAAAAAAGAATATTGTCATTAAGCTATTAACATGGTGATACGTATAGATAAAAAGTAAAGTAAAATCGTGAAACACAAGGAAGTAATTCCTTGGTTATATATATTTAATTTGTTCTTTGAATAAAAGAGATTTGAAACTGGAGGAGATAGATGGATAAATTCCCTCTTATCTGTACTCTGGCTGTAATGTTTGTATTTTTTGCAGGCGCTGTAAGTATAGCCGGCGTACAAAATCTAAAAGAACTTGACGGTGGGATCAAAGATACTTTAAAGAAGATCCGCGTCGAAAATGAATCCAGTTTCAGCAAGAGAACCTTACCGACTGTAACAGCGGGAAGAACAGCTCAGGAAGAATTAGAAAAGCTCTTGAGTCCCCGCAAAGAAGAAGTCGTTGATTCGCTTATGGATACTTCGAAGTTTGATGGTATCAATATCGAGTCGTTACGGTCGATCAAAGTAAGCTTGAATGAAACTGATGAGAGGTTATCTATGAAAGGAAAGTCAATTGAAGTTAGAGGAGAACTCCTTATTAACTTTTGACAATACATAAAGAAACACAAAAACCCCCCGATTTATCGGGGGGTTTTTTTTATGAGTGCGCCCGGTAGGGCGCACTCACTATCGCTATTGATAGATTAAAGGATGTTAAAGAAATTGATCTTAACAAATTCTTTAGCGTAGAGAATATATAGAAAGCCAGCTTTAATATACGTTGAGGAATGCGGTTTTTATCTTTACTGTGTGGGGCATTATTTCTTTAGTATATACGGAGTTAACACAAGGCTAAAACTTTGATTCTTTTGGTTGCGCATAAAATTAAACCAGAATTCACGAACGTTCCTGTCTTTTGATTGTGAAACACCGCCTATTTGAATGGATTGTCCGCTTGCGCACATAACGGTTGTAGATGCGTTTTTATACTGTATGCGGCGTTTTCGCTTACCGTCAAAATAACTTATTTCCGGTATGAGCGATACCTTTACGATATTTCCCGAGACTACGGGTTTTACTAAAAGACGTGATCCTACATCGCGCCACACTGTTCCAGTGACAATATATCCGTATCGATATCCATATTCATAAAACCAGTAAGGTTCGGCGACTTCTGTTCCAACATTTATGTATGCGACACTTCCACTAATAGTTGTTATATGCTGTATACCTGATCTGTCGCCGGAAGTGCTCCTGACACCAAAACCTAAAATCGAGGTATCTTTTTGAGTCTTATCTCTAAAACGTACTTCAATGCGTACATTGATTGGGCGAGGCTGATTTTTAAATAGTTTTTCGATTGTTGTAATATTCTTTGGGTAATCGACAATGATAACGGTATTGTTACTTCGGTTAAAGACTGCAACACCCTTTGGGGAAAGGAGCGAACGTGCAAGTGTAAGCGCATTATCTGCTTCCATAAATCCTATCGAAATAGATTTTGTTTCAGTCTCGTCCTGAGCAGATGATGTGTTCGTTACTGAGTTGATAATCAATAACGAAACAATTGAAATAATGATAAGAGATAGTTTTTTCATAATTCCCCGAATAAATAATAATTATATTCTAGCATGCACGGTGCTGTTTGTCTTCCCAAATCATACATGAGCATACATGTCTTCTCAATTACCAGTGTTTTCTACAGTGGAAAATGTGCATTTTTGTACAGAGAGGAGTATTTACTTACAACATTGTTTTGTGTGCAGTTTATTTATAGTATCTGCATGTATTTACAGTCTCAAAGATATCTTTGTAAGTTGTTGCAAAGCGTTACAATACAAACAAAGTACGTTTTATCCTGTTTTTGGCAACAAACATGCTTATATGTATTCTCCCTAAATGGAAAAGAAAAGGAGACTATTGTGAAGAAAATGTATAGAGCGATGATTATTGATGATGAACAGGGAAGCATTGAAGCGCTTAAATGGGTTCTTAAAGATGATTTTAGTGTGCACACTTTTACCCAGCCAACAGTTGCAGTTACTTTTCTTGAGAAAAATCCTGACAGTATAGATATAGTATTTCTTGACCTGATGATGGATGAAATGAGCGGTGTAGATGTTCTGAAAGAAATTAAAAGAATAGCTCCGCGCGTAGAGTGTGTTGTTGTAACTGCATGTCGAGATAAGAATGTGATTCTCAATGTGTCGCAAAGCGGAGTGCATGATGTCATTGAAAAGCCATTTTCTGTCACAGAAATAAAAGATAAAGCTGAAAGTGCATTGCAAAAAAGTATAGAAAATAATTCTTTCCAGAGAGTCCACAGCATTATAGGGAAAGTGGTCCGTGAAAATAACAGACTTGCAGACATGCTGCTTACAAAAATATATGACAATGATCAAGTTATATCAGGTCATTCTCGGCGTGTGTCAGATATTTTTTCACGCATGACAAAAAGTTATTTTAATATCATAGATAATAAGAAAATTAATGAATTAAAGATGATGGCTTATCTCCATGATCTGGGTAAGCTTGGTATTCGGCAGGATATTTTGAGGAAGAAGGATTCACTTGATAAATTCGAATATAATGAGGTAAAAAAACATCCGATTATAGGATATAAGATATTAAAAAAAGTTGAGTTTAATGACAGCGCAATCGATGTAGTATTGCATCATCAGGAACGATATGATGGAATGGGATACCCTCATAGGCTTAAGGGGGATGAGATATCGCAGTTTTCCAGGATGATCGCGGTGGTTGATGCATTTGATGCAATGACGGATAATAGACCTTATCGCAAGGGTGTTGTTAAGGAACGTGCTCTTTGTGAATTGAAAAGAAATTCAGGGACACAATTTGATCCACAATTTGTAGATTTTTTTGTTGATAACATGTATACTCTTACATGTGAAAATAGAAAGACTGTCAAAATCTAGTTCTAACAATACTTCTTGCGATTGTCGATGTTTCCGTATGGCCAGGGTTGTCAATAAGAAGTATTCCCTAAAACCATTTATTACCTCTATTTGTGTTGTTTTTGCCTGCATGTCACTTGTTTTATATACTGTGTGTACTGAAAATGCCTATTCAGAAGGAATGGACTCGCAGGTAAAAAAGTTTTTGAAGAAGGTAGAAAAAGATTCCTTTAAATATTTTCTGCATGAATCTAATCCGAATAATGGGCTTGTAAAAGATAGTTCTGATCCATACTCTCCCTGTAGTATTGCCGCCGTTGGTTTTGGTGTAACAGCACTTTGTATTGCTGAATCGCATGGATGGATACCCCACGAAGATGCGTATAATCGTGTACTTAATACACTCTATACATTTCGTGATCGAGTTAAGCACAAAAAAGGATTTTATTATCATTTTGTCAGCATGAAAACAGGCAAAAGGGTGTGGCGGAGTGAGGCATCATCAATTGATACGGCTCTTTTTATTGCAGGAGCGCTTTTTGCGGGTGAATTTTACAAGGGCACGGAAGTAGAGAAAATCGCAGATCAACTGTACCGAAGAGTGAATTGGAAATGGATGCTTAATGGCAAGAAGATACTCTGTATGGGGTGGAAACCTGAAACAGGTTTTTTGCCGTATTATTGGGATAGTTATAGCGAATCAATATTATTATACGCACTTGCGATCGCTTCCCCAACATATTCGATCCCAAAGAAGTCCTGGAGTGAGTGGGAACGGCCAATGGCTGATTCTAAGATTGGGCCGATGATATATTGTCTCACGGGTAGTTTGTTTGTCTATCAGTATTCGCATGCATGGATTGACCTTAAGTATCTCTATGACGGTGACATAAACTATTTTGATAATTCAATAAAAGCGACAATCTTAAATCGAGAGTATTGCATTAAGAAGGCAAAAGATTTTCGTACATACGGTCTTAATTCATGGGGACTAACGGCAAGTTATGGTCCGTACGGATATAAAGGGTATGGATCACGACCGGGCAGAGGTCTGCAGGATGGGACAGTAGCGCCGTGTGCTGTTGCGGGTTCGATACCTTTCGCGCCGACTATATGTATTAACGCTTTGGAATATATGTATAGACAGTTTGGAAACAAGGTTTATGGGAAATATGGATTCTATGACGCCTATAACATCGATAAGGAATGGTTTTGCAAGAAATATTTAGGAATAGATCAAGGGATAACAGTACTGATGATAGATGATTATCTTTATGGTACGGTATGGAAATATTTTATGAGAAACCGTTATATTAAAGATTGGGTCAAAAAGTGTATGATTGATAAAAGAAAATAAAGCACATTATGGCGTTGTCGCTAGTAGAAGGCATTTACGCTGTTATGTACGATTTTCATTACCGTTGATAATAAGATGCTAAAGAAAAAAGTTTTAATATTTGCAATAACCATATCACTCATCGTCCATTTTATTGCTTTTGGTGGATGGCGATATTTTTTTGGTGTAATACCAAAAAAGATCAACTATATTGAATTTCTCCTTATGCATTATCGAAAAGCCCCTTTATTTGATAAAAATAAGGGACATGGAGGCAGCACAGGTAGTGTTCGAATTCCTTCTACGCGTGTCACTCCACCTAAAGTTGCCCCTGTGCCATTCGGAAAGCCGCTCGTCGGTAGTGTTCGTGTCTTGCCAAAGCCAAAAATTGAGGTTCGACCAGTAAAAGAGGTGCGAAAGAAAACCGGGACAGAAACAGAGATCGAATGGGTTGAAGTAAGTGAAAGTGAGCTTCGTACAGCAAATGTGGTAATAAGTTACAAGAAACTGCTCCAAGAATTAATAATTCAGTTTCTTGAGTATCCGAAAGAAGAACGTGATAAAGGGATAACGGGAGAAGTTGTTGTTTCGTTTGTCGTATATAGAAATGGGAAGCTTAAGAAAGTGAGTATCCCAAAGAAACATATTTCCCCAGTTAAAGCATTTAATAATGCGTCAATAAGCGCGGTAAAAAAAGCATCTCACTTTTTCCCTCCTTTTCCTTCAAGCTGTAAAGAGCAAGAGATTGTTTTTCTCGTTAAAATACACTTTGAATGATGTTTACACATGATTCCGTTGAAGGGATTGTCGTTGTTTTATTCTTGACTTTTTCAGTTTTAGAGGATATTTTAAAAGCATTACCAAAAGTGTGGAGGGGGTGAGGATACATGACAACAGTGACATTAAAGAGAAATGAACCGATAGAAAAGGCGTTACGGCGTTTAAAGAAAAAAGTTGATAAAGAAGGAATAATGAAACAGATTAAACAGCATCGTCATTACGAGAAGCCTAGCCAGAAAAAAAGGCGTAAGGCGAAAGATGCACGAAAAAGATAACCGTTTGAACTGTATTTCTAAACTATAAAGTATACTATGTATGCACTATCTACGGTCTGGAACGCTTGGAGAGCAAAAAATGGCAAGGAGATAATTGATCAGGCACAATCAATGGGTTTTTCACATATTGAGCTTGGTTCGTCCCTGTCTAAAATGCTCTACAATGAGTTAAAAGAAATGTATGAGGCTGGCAAAACTTCCATTGTCAGCCTTCATAATTATTGCCCATTACCGACTGTGCCCGAGAAGATCAATGCAACACCCGATATGTTTTTGCTTTCATCTCCAGATGAAGATGAAAGAAAGCGGGCTGTGAGCTTTACTAAAAAGACTATTGATGCAGCTAAAGATGTAGGCGCACGTGTTGTTGTTATCCACCTCGGAAGAGTTGGTATACATTTTGATGGGTCAAGAAGATTGATACATCTCTTAGAAACAGATAGAGCATCTACAAAACAGTTCTCATTAGTAAGAAGTATTTTTTTAGCTAAAAGAGAAAAACATAAAAAGCCATATCTTGATGCTGCTATTCGGAGCCTTGAAGAACTTAATCAATATGCAACGAAACAGGAAATCAGGATAGGTGTTGAAAACAGGTACTATCTCAGAGAGATTCCATCGTTCGATGAAATAGGTGAAATACTCGATAGGTTTAAAGGGAGTAACGTTTTTTATTGGCACGATGTCGGACATGCCCAATTTAGAGAAAATCTTGGGTTTGAAACACATGATGATTATTTAAAGAGTTATGGCGACAGGATAATAGGTGTTCATATACATGATATCGCAAAAAGCGATGATCACCGAGCACCTTTGACAGGTACTTTTAATTTTCGTAGGCTAAAACAATATATTAATAAAGAAACAATTAAAGTATTTGAAATACATCAGCCTGCAACAGCTCGTGATATAGAAAAGGGATTACAATTCTTTAAAGAGGAAATATGTCCGGAGTGAATAACGCTATATTAATGATAATCGCCCCGAACGAATTTCGTGATGAAGAGTATCTTGTTCCGAAAGACATTTTCGAGAGCGCTGAATATCATATCGTCACTGCATCAACTCGTACTGGTGAATGCATTGGCAAATTAGGCCATGTTGTTATAGCCGAGAAAACACTTCAGGATATAGATGTTAGGGAATATTGCGCCATCATATTTGTCGGCGGCAAAGGGTCTAAAGGTTTCTGGGACGATGCCTTGTGCCACAGTATTGCACGTGACGCCTTATCATTAGGCAGTATAGTTGCTGCTATTTGTAGTGCGCCGATAATATTTGCACGCGCAGGTCTTTTAGCGGGAAAGAAGGCGACATGTTTTTCAGGTGATGGGGAACAGTTGCGTCTGTGTAACGCGATATATAATGAAAGTGACATTGAAATTGATGGGAACGTAATTACTGCTGATGGCCCTGCATCTGCAGAAAAATTTGCACAGGCTGTGCTGGGGAAGTGTGATACGTTGAAAGGACGGGAATGAAGAAGAGTGCCTTATTTACAATTGTACGTGTACTGATAACCATCCTGTGTTTCACCGTGCTTTTTTACAAAATGAGGGGAGATCTATCCAGCTTTGTTGAGTCAATAAAGCATGCTCATTTTCTGTGGTTTTTTATTGCGTTAGCATTGTTTACATTTTGTCCGTTTATTAGTGTGATTAGATGGGATTTATTGCTTAGGGTTCAGGGTGTGCGGATACCTTTTTTCCATCTTGTAAAATATTTTTTTATAGGGCTCTTCTTTAATAATTTCATGCTTGGTCTTACCGGTGGAGATCTTATAAAAGGATATTATGTCTATAAGGAAACGAAAGAAAAAAAAGCAGAAGCAGTTACAACGGTATTGGTCGATAGAATTGTGGGGATGTTTGCACTCATTTTTGTAAGTGGCGTAGCATTATTGTTTTTATATGGTGATGAACGTTTTACTCATGCGATTCATATCATATTTATTGTTTTGGGGGTATACCTCCTTTTGGGTATGATTTTTATGAAGAAAGAAGTATTAAAAAAGATTCCATTTGTTGAAAACATCTATAATAGGTTGCCTTTTCGGCATACTATTACTAAAATATATCACGCGCTCTATATATACCGGCATAATAAAATAACACTATTCATAACAGTATTATTGTCAGTGCTCATGCAGGTGTTTATAATTATTGCAGTCTATTTGTTGGGGAAATGCTTTGGTGTTGTTCATGTGCCGTTTATTAATTATTTTGTATTTGTTCCCGTTATTTCGGTTGTTTCAGCGTTACCCATATCAGTAGGGGGGTTAGGTGTCGGGGAGAGCGCTTATGTGTACTTTTTTAATCTTATATATGAACAAAGTGCGAGGTATCTCGCTATGGCGCTTGGGTTGCGTGTTATAATGGTGCTCTGGAGCCTTGTTGGCGGTATATTTCTTTTATTGCCACAAAATAAAATATCAGAAGAAGAATTAGAGGAAGTAGAGAAGATAGAAGATCAAACTATTGAGGAGGATACAGAATTATGATAGATGGCGTGGAAACAAAAAAATTAAAAGTGTTGCCTGATGAACGCGGTCGTTTAATGGAGATTTTAAGAAATGATGAAGAAATGTTTATCAAGTTTGGACAAGTATATCTTACGACTGCATATCCTGGCGCAGTTAAAGGGTGGCACTACCATAAGAAACAAACTGATCATTTTGTTGTCATATCCGGCATGATGAAGGTTGTTTTATTTGACCAACGGGAAAAATCACCAACATCTGAAGAAGTAAACGAATTCTTTATGGGTGAACATAACCCTATGCTTCTATCTATTCCTCCTGGTGTTGTTCATGGTTTTAAATGTATCAGTGAAAAAGAAGCTGTTGTTATAAACTTACCGACAGAAGCATATGATTATAAAGTCCCTGATGAGTTTCGCATTCCCCCTGATTCAGAGGATATCCCTTATGATTGGGCGAGAAAAGATGGGTAATTTCGTTAGTAGTTCACACCCATAAAATTTATAAGTAAATTTTTCTGGGTACAGTCCCCGTAGGGGATAGTTCATGGTTCATAGATAAAGAAAAAAGGAGATGTTATGAAAGGGATTATATTAGCTGGTGGTTTGGGGACAAGGTTATCTCCACTGACAAAAATTACCAATAAGCATCTTTTGCCTATTTATGATAAACCCATGATTTATTATCCTATAGAAACACTTGTTGCAGCTGGGGTGAAGGATATTATTATTGTGACTGGCGGTAACAATGCGGGCGACTTTTTGCGTCTTTTAGGGAACGGAAAAGATTTTGGCCTAAAGCATATTAATTATACATATCAAGAAGGTGAGGGCGGTATTGCTCAGGCATTGGGACTTACCGAACACTTTGTTGCAGGAGATAGAATAATGGTTGTCTTAGGCGATAATATTATTGAAGATGATATTACCTGTTATGTGGAAGACTTTAAAAAACAAAAAGATGGAGCAAAAATACTGTTAAAAGAGGTAGAAGATCCAGAACGTTTTGGGGTCCCTGTGTTTGATGGTGATACTATTGTAAATATTGAGGAGAAACCAAAGAATCCTCAAAGCAATTATGCGGTAACCGGTATTTATATGTATGATAGCTCAGTATTTGATATTGTAAAAAATCTCAAACCGTCATCGCGCGGAGAATTAGAGATAACCGATGTTAATAACGAGTATATACGGCGCAAAAACATGACGTACGGGACGCTCAAAGGATGGTGGACTGATGCGGGAACATTCGAGTCATTATATAGGGCAACCAATCTTGTAACAAAAAAATTAGGAATAAAATAGCAAAAACCGAAATACGAAAAACTAAAACATAATTGCTACAACAGGATATGATATGAACAACAAGAGAGTGTTAGTAACGGGTGGGGCGGGATTTATTGGTGCTAATTTTGTGCATTATGTGCTTGGAAAATATAAAAATATCCATGTCATCAATTTTGATAAACTGACGTATGCCGGGAATATGGATAATCTGAAAAGTGTGAGCAAAGACTCCAGACATACTTTTGTAAAAGGTGATATTGCAAACGAAAAAGATGTAAAAAAGGTTTTTTCCCGTGGTATTGATATTGTGGTCAATTTTGCTGCTGAAACACATGTTGACCGGTCAATAGGGGATCCCAGTGATTTTATTAAAACAGACATGATGGGAGTGTATAACCTTTTAGAGCAGGCAAAAATACGCGGCATTGAGAAATTTATCCAAATATCTACCGATGAAGTGTATGGAAGTATTGCAAAAGGATCTGCAACAGAGGAGAGCCCTCTTCTTCCATCAAACCCATATTCTGCTTCAAAATCCGGTGGTGATCGATTGGCGTATTCTTATTGGGCTACGTACAATGTGCCTGTCATTATAACCCGCGCGTCAAATAATTACGGCCCATATCAGTATCCTGAAAAATTTATATCTCTTTTTGTGACAAATGCGATCGAAGATGTACCCTTGCCGCTATACGGTGACGGTAAAAATGTTCGTGATTGGCTCTATGTGCTTGATCATTGTGACGGAATAGATTTTGTGATCAAAAAAGGAAAAAATGGAGAGATTTATAATATTGGTGGGGGCAATGAGAAACAAAACAGGGAAGTGGTAGATACTATTTTAAAAACACTCAAAAAGCCATCGTCTCTTATTCGTCACGTATCAGATCGGTTAGGACATGACAGACGGTATTCTCTTTCGATCAATAAAATAAAGAAATTAGGATGGAAACCGAAGAAGAGATTTGAAGAAGGTATTAAAGAAACCGTCATGTGGTATAACGATAATCAGTGGTGGTGGAAAAAAATTAAATCCGGTGAATTTAAGAAATATTACAAAAAGATGTACGGTAAAAGGATAAAAGAAGCTTCATCAAAATGACATCTTCAGAGATAAAATACCTTGTTCTTGGTGCAAACGGTCTTCTTGGAGCCCAGCTTACAGCCTATCTCGGGAAAAACTGTATTCCTATCTATGGTCCTCACTCAGCGTTATCTGATCCTGATGCTTATAGAATTGATATATCCAATGAGAAAAAAGTAAGAGAACTTATTCTCAAAGTCTCTCCGGATGTAGTAGTAAACACTGTTGCAATGGCTGATGTAGATTGGTGTGAAAAGAACTCTGTTGCTGCATATGCGGTCAATGGCCACGGGGTAGAATATTTGGCAACTGCGTGTAATGAAGTATCTGCGTCATTTGTACAGATCAGTACCGATTATATGTTTGATGGGAGCAAACAATCACCATATACCGAAGAGGATCCTCCAAACCCTATTAATGAATACGGCAAAAGCAAACTGCTTGGTGAAGAAATGGCACGTATTGCTGATAAGCATCTCATAGTACGTGTTGCCTGGCTATATGGAGATTACAAGACAAATTTTGCGTGTAACATTGTTGATAAAGCTAGACGAAACCAAATGCAATATGTTATTGCCGATCAAATCGGCACGCCGACATATACCAAAGACGTATCTGATACAATTGTCCAATTAGTAAACCGGTCACAAACGGGTATATATCACGTCGTTAATGGGGGCGCTTGCTCTCGATATCAACAAGCGCGAAAGATCTGCGAAATAGCTGGTTTTGACCCAGAAAAAATAAACCCAATTCAATCGAAAAAATCCTCGCGTATAGCGATTCGACCCCATTATTCTGTTCTTGATACAGCAAAACTTGTTGATAACGCACATATTTCAATGAGACCTTGGCAGGAAGCAATTAGTGAATATGTGAAGACGCTTTTATAAATCTACCTCTCATACCTGCATAATATATGTAAATACCTGTAATTTAACATTTTAGATAGTCTTTATTAGTCCCTTTTTTTACAGCGCAAGCCTTGACAATCCTAAGTTTATAAGTTATAATACTTTATGTAAACATGTTAAGTGTATTTGCGTGAGGTGATTTGTATGTATAATACAAAAAGATATAATGTATATCTTAAATGTATCAATCTGTGTATAGCAGGTGTATTCCTTTATACATCAGTTTTTGTGGGAGTTCCTCGCCAATCTTTCGCAATAACTCCCAAGATACCTTTGACCGACATAGCAAGTTCAATTGATCTCAATAAAGTTGTAATTCCTGAAAATTTCGGATCAATTACCGAAAAGTACATTTCAAAAGATACATCCAATGCACATAAAACAATAATCGTTTTACAGGATTCCCACGCAAATCTTGAAGCTCAGAAGAATATTTCCACAATATTATCATCATTTATTTCTCCCTTTAGTCCACAAATGGTGTTTGTAGAGGGTGCAAAAGGGATTCTTGATGCCGGTTTCATTCGTTCAATATCTGATACAGTAAAAAGGACAATGATATCGGATTATCTTCTAAAAATAGGATATTTAACAGGAAGCGAGTATTACGCGTCTACAGCTCGAAAGCAGCCTGCGGCTCTCTATGGGGTAGAGAATCGGGAATTGTATTATCGGGATCTTAACGCTTTCCAAAATGCGACGGCTAAAAAACAGACAAATGAAGAGATACTCAATCCTATAAAGAATGCATTTTCAATAATAAGACAAAAGATCTGCAAGGGGTCTTTGAATGAGTTGTACAGAAAGGAAGAGGCATATATTAAAGGAGATATGAAATTTACAGAGTTCTGTAAATATATTTCTCAAAAAGCACTAGAAATGAATGTAAACATTGATTCATATGTAAATATTATGATTGTTTTGCAATCTATTGCATTGGAAGAGATGTTGTCTATAGAGAAAGTGGATGGTGAACGTGAAGCGTTTATTAATGTTCTAAGTAAGCGCCTTGTCAAAGAAGAGCTGGCAGATATAGTTAAAAAAAGTTTGCTTTTTAGGACTGGAAGGATGCTTTCTTCTGATTACTATAACTATTTAATTCAGCTTGGAAAAGAAAATGCTCTTTTCCCCTCTGAAGAGTTAAAAGCAAAGAGTAAGTATCTTAATTTGCTTTTATATGCCAGGGTAATTGAAATGCAATCCCATATAGATGCTCAGAAACTGTATGAAGAAGCCGAAAAATTCACTGAAGTCATTAAAGAAAATCTTATAAAAACCCCGCAACAGGCTCAATTTGACCGCTTATGGAATAATGTTCTCCTCTCCGAGAAGCTAGTTACTCTCAAAATGACCAGATCAGAAGCTCAAAAAATAATGAAGGATCCGGGCATCTGCGACCTTAAGAATGCTATAAGTTTTATTATGAATAACGGAAGAGGAATTGTATCTGAAAGTATGCTTGGAAACATCAGAGAAGATAGGGGACTTGATATTGCTTTTGCATTAGATTTTTACAGTATTGCAATTAAAAGAGATAGTGTGATCTTTGATAACATGATAAGAGAATTTAAAAGAAATGTTCTAAGAACAGCAGTGGTTGTTACCGGTGGTTTTCATAAAGACGGTATTATAGAAAAAATAAAAAACGCAGGGTATTCCTATCTGGTTGTTACTCCGCGTATGACAGAGAAATATGACGACTCACTGTATCAGAATATCATGAGCAGTAAGGAAACCGTACTGGATCGCTTTCTTGATAGAGTGGGCACTCGGCTAGCTCCAGAGCTCAGGATGAGCCCGCAAATGAATCACCAAAATTATCTGAAGTTAAAATCATATGTGTATTTTCTTAATTTTCTTCTCAAGACACTAGATGAAGAGCGCGTTACTGTTGAAATAGATGGTTATACATGCACTCTAGTAAAGAAGAAAAATGAAATTGATAGTTTTGACGTAAGAGAAACAGAAGATTACGGTAACTCTGTAACAAGAATTTCAGGCCTCAAAGAACCTTTACAGACCGTATTGACTGAAGGGATACTGTTACGTATCAAAGAAGAAGATATTATCATACCGGATGAAAAGCAACCTCCTCTCACTGAGTCATGGGACTCATCGCTAGCTGACTTGGTAGGCTTCAGGATGTCTCCTATAGATATGGAAACAGCAAACAAAGAATGGGTATCAAAATATATAATGGCATTGCCGCCGTCTAATATTGATAAGGTGCCAGAGAATATCATTCCTATGACACCTCTACATCTGGATAAGTTTGATGAGCAGTTTACCCGGGAATTGCTAGATACTTATTATAAATATTTGAGGCACTTAAATAGTGAGTTAGATGAAACATCCGAAAAGTTGTATAAAGATATAGAAAAGACCGAACGCCACATATACCACATATACGCAGGGATGCTTTCTCAAGAGAAAATTGATCAAAAAGAAGCTGAAAAAGAAAAACTTGAGGTAGAGTGGTTTAAAATTGAAGAGGAAAGAAGCCGGATAAACGATGTCTTAAATGATAAAACAATAATATTAAAAATGATATATGGCGGTCATTTAGCCGATTTCCATACTGATGACGAGCACGCAGTGATCTCAATCCATAAAAAGCTCTATGAATTGTATGGAAAAACCGACAGGAAAAATCTTGAGGGATTCAGGGAAATATTGTTCTTTACACTACGCCACGAATTTCATCATTATCTTAATCCTGAGGATTCAGAAATAGCAGTTGATATTGCAGACATTAATTATTTCTTAACACTTGATAAACCGCGACAGAAAATGCTTACCGACTTTTTAAGTGGAAAGGATATAAAGGCAGAAGGTTTTGTTGCGATTCTAAAAAAGGCTCAAAAATCAGGGAAAGTTACGGATGCTATTTATAGTGATTTGAACGATTATATGCTTGAAACTATTGCGCAAAGGATCACTAGGAATCTGTCACCTGATTTAGACACGATAAACCCTCTCATAAAGAAATTGAAGGAACTTGACCTTAAGTCTGTACTAATACAGCTTGGGGGAGAGTTTGGAGTGGATCGTTTAATACAGCTTTTTGAGACAAATCCGCAATATCTTTTTTCTCTACTTTATTTAAAGAGCTATCAAGAGCGTGGCCCGCCGGTTGTTGAGCAGAAAACTGCTGTGCCAGGGACTAAAGCCATTGATGATCCCTATATTAATAGTTTTGTGACTGAGTGTTTTAGTGAAAACCTGATTCAAGATGAAAGAATTAAAGAGATACTATCTGCAGACAATTCTAAGGCAAAATGGGATCTTGATAGCGTAAAAAATCTTATTTTGATTGCAAATGATCCCTTTATTTCCATTCCTTCTGACATCATGGAATCACACGGTGTCGGCATGATTCTTGATTTCTTTTTTGATTTTAAAGATATAGAAAATATTGGTCGTGTAGTACGCGAGATTCCCAACATTGATGAATATCACATTACCAATATACATATAAAAGAGGTTATGAATCAAAAGGGCAAATGTAAAGGAGAATTGCAGGGGCTTGTAAATGAATTGTATCATGTGTATCATCTGAAAAGTGTGGGAGAGACTATCGTTAAGGTCAGCACATCGCTGCCTATCCCGGGAGATGTTAAAGGGAGAGAGTATACTGAAATTGATGCCGTGACGGATGACACTCTTATTGAAGCAAAATCCAGGCGTGGAGTCATCACTCAGAAAGAAATAGAAAAAATTATAGTTGATAAGATTCTTAAAATGGCTAGAGCGGTAAGTCAGGGAAATTATTCTGAGTTGGCTAACAAGGCGCTTCTTTTTACATTTAATAAGGGCGCACTTAGAGGTGTTAATGTCGAAAAATTGAAAAATAATGTTTCTACAACACTGCAAAAAATACTAAAGATAGATGTTTTGGAAAAGAATGGATGGGAAATTGAGATAAAGGGTATTCCTCCTGGTTTGTTTATAACTGAACCTAGTGCGCACCGTATTGAGAACAATAGGCTTATTGCAAGGCGTATCGAGAATATTGCTCAAAAGGCGCAAACTGATTATCGAAATAAATTTGCTGCTATGATTTCAAAGTATTATGGCATTGACCCTGTAGTCGCAAAAGAAAAGGCCGAAGAGTATAAGTATGATTTTAATAAAATATCCATGTGGAATAACTCCCAAAGTCGTAATAAAAAACTCACTAAAGAAAAGTTCGCAAAACTACAGAAATCATATCCTTTGCACCTTGTGTGGGATGATGCTCCAAAACCTGATTTAAGAAAGAATCCAGAAAAGCGTTTCGCAGCTGATATTGCCGCTAGCGGTATGTCATTTACTGATATTACATCTCGGCTCACGTCTTTAAAGAAAATTATTAATGCTTTTCTGGAAAACTCTTCCGTTCCTGATATGAAGTGGGAGTTTATTTACGATAAGTATGTGGATAAGGATACCGACATAGTAGAACGTGCAGGTCAGAATATATTACAGATAAATTTGTATGAGTATTTAAACAAAATAGATGTTGTCAGAGGTGCGCATTTAGTTGATATGCCACTGGCGCAATCAATACTTCTCAATGAACTGACACTTGCCTTCCGCGATAAAGAATTGAAAGTGAATGATATGAAACCTGCGTATGAAATAATTAAGAAACATATGGTTGATAACGCTCAGGCATATCTATTTTTTCTTCCTCATATCAGCGTTGAAGAAATATCATATATCACATTTCTCGCTAATCAACTCACGCTTGGAGATGTAAAAGAATTTATCTTGCTTAAAGAGAATATGAAAAGAATGGTGCAATCAAAAATAGAGCAGTTGGGGGATCGTTATAAGGTTTTGCAGGATGGACGATTTAAGGATTATAAAGAAGCTGTATGGAAAAGGATGAATACTTACAGAGAGAGCATTAAAAATGCTTCCGAAACAATGGGTGAGATTGCTGAGCGAATACCGTTTAAAAAATGGGATATTGATTATATTGAATTTCTTAAGATCGCAGGTATGTATGATGAAAGCACGTTGCCGCAAGAGAGTACGGCGCTTGATGAGATATCAAACAATCTTTATGTTGCACATCTCGATAGCGTGTTTATTAATGATCCGCGAATAAAGAAGCTCAAGCAACTTGAACAGGACATTATCTATACGCCCATAGACATTGTCGATACGCCGATAAAGGAAGCTGTTGCGGTTGCGGCTTTTCCTGCACGTCTTAATGAAAGCTTAGATAGAGAATATTCTTCAAACACCTATGTTGCGCGTGGAAAAGAATATACCTTAGAGACAATTAGCGGGTTGCGGGATATGATCAAAAGTGAAACGGCAGAACCAACCCCCATTCATTTTGAAGATGTGATATTTTCTCTCAATATTGATAAGCGTCTAAACGAAATCGTTCCTGAAGGAGTTGATATCTTGGGAATAATTACAGACGTTTTCGAAGACTATAAAAATTTGTACCCGGATTGGCGTGATCGTCTTAAAAATCTCAGCGGTAAAAATATATCGATCGCACTTCTTGATAAATCACCAAATGTGTTTGAGGACCATATAGGAGACGGTTTTATCGGTATTAATAAGGCCGTATTTGATGTTTTTGGGAAAAAAGAGAATATTTTAAGAACTGTTCTTGGAGTAGGTATATTTCACGAACTACGCCACGAATCCGAGATGAAAGGACTCGAGATAGAGGAAGCGGTATCGGAAGAAAGCGTTCAGCTATCACTGCGTTTGCTTTCGAAAGAGAAGATAGATATTAAAGATTATCTTATCGATTTACAGGGTTTGTATTCAGTTGAGTCTGTTTTTTTTGGTGCCTTTGTCGAGAAGACGAAAGTCTTTGATCTTTCCAAGAATATATTTATAGGAAATGAACGTTTGTATAACTTGTATATTAAATATGCAGGACGAGATACCGTATTTATCAGTGATTGCCATCTTTATGATGACAGCGGCGAAAATAATAAGGCCATACTAAAAATATTTAACAAGTCTATCATTACCGCTGATCACCACTATGCTGACCCAGATTTACGGAGAGAAACAGCGACATCTCAGATGATTGAATTTTTAGAGAAGAATACTGATCCATCGACAGGGAAAATACCTTTCGACGATTACAAATCATTGAGCTATATTACCAGCCACGTTGATCCAGACAGTATGCTTGCCTATTATGTGCTCAAAAACTGGAATGAGATAAAAAATAATGATGTTTTACTTACTCTGATTAATGAAACTGCTTACTACACTGATTTTGGTCTATTGGTGAAGGATGTCTTATCGGCTGAATTTATAAATAAGATGAAGTTGTTTGCGAATATATTGTTTGGTATGCAAAAAGATATATATAAACAAGGGCCAGCAAAGGAAAATGCATTTGAAATATATGCCGATAAGATACCTGACCTTCTCAAAAAGATCAGTGTGCAGGGCTTGAAGATAGATAATCCAAATGTATTGCCATTAGGTCTCAGTGATTATGAAGAAATGAGCAAAAACAGATTTAAAGAGCTTGTGGATACCGCAGAAATGGTAGATAAAGCTATTAATGAAGGAAAGGTTATATATGATGAGAAAAGCGGTATCGTTACAGTAGAATTTCCTGATGAAGGGCCAATGATTTATAATCCAAATGTTATTGCATACTTAAAAGAAAGAAAATACTTTGTAAGTAAAAAAGAACCAATAGCTATTATCTCTGCCCGGGCCCCTCCGGCTGGCGCAAAAGGGACGAATAAGTATGTAATAAGTCTTTTTTACAAGGAAGACTACCGTGAAATGCCGTCAATTATCAATGTGCCTCAAAAGTTAAATAGTATTGATACGATTAAGGGATGGGGTGGCCGTGATGATGGTGGTGGATCCGATCGCCGGCAGGGTAGTACCCTTTCAATCGATGTTGTAAAAAATACATTGGAATATTATCTCCAAAAAGATTATCTTGCGCCTGATAATTATCCGTCGATCGCTCGTATGCTATATGAACCATTGATGTCTTATATTACAGAATTTGAAAGAGAAGAAGCATTAAAGAACATACCAAAAGAAGGCAATAAGCGCATGGTTTCAGAAGAGCTTGCACCGATAATGCTAGACGGTTTGCTTGCTATGAATAATAAAATACTGGAAGAATTCATTTCAGAGGCACAGCCGAGAGAATATATCGCAAATGCACTAAGAAATAGGAATAAATTTATCAGTGAATATAAGATGCAAAAAATGAGGAATCAATCTGTGAGTGTTGATGATATCTACGATGATTTTTTAACGGAAACATACGGCGGGAAAATCTCTGATAAACATATCGATATTTACAGAAATGTGATTGAAAATAGGATCAATACAGTTGATATGGAAACGGCGGCTGTTTTAGTTCCTACTGTTAATGAAGCAACTTCTAATGCGGTTGCCTTGGGGTTGTATGGAAAAGATTTAAACAAGTTGACTGATGAACAAAGGGCAACAATAAGTTCCCCTGAGTTTCTAAGGTATTTTGTCTTACTTGGAGAGTCCGTGGAGAGGGGAAGTCTAGTAGGCTTTAGTAAGAGGAATTTCTATGAATTAAAGAACAACAATCTTATTGCCAAGCCTCCAGCTGTAATCGATGTTTACATTAGGATGCTTGATTTTTATGCGGGCAAAGGAGCTGGTGTTGTTGTTTATGATAGTTTTAAAGATAATATCCTTTTGCCGGCAATTCCTGAAATCGATAATGAATTAAATTCATTAATGATCAATAGGAAAAATAATGTTATTTCTGTTGTTAGAGAAAAGAAAGAGACAGACATTGTTAAGTATATAGTTGAGTCATTTAACCAGAAATTAAAGAAGAGTATCACCCCTGATAATTTAAGTATGGTCGCACATACCTATGATTATAAATATTTCAGAAATTGGGTTGGGAAACTTCTGTCTTTGCTTGTCTTTCGTACGGATGGTACGATGATAGACCTGAGTAAAGATGAAATTGAACTTCTGGTAAATATTGATCCCAGGATAAATGAATTGGTTAAAGACGGCAAATTAGAAATATTTCCGCCTGTTAATTATAACAGCGCTACATTCAGCCAAACAATGAAGGCCGCACAGGCACTCGATATAGCCGCATAATTTCTGCATTTGTGTTTCGTACTTAGTATCTCGCATCTCGAATTGAAACAAATTCTATTCTAGCCTTTTATATAGATTTTATACAGTATATTTGGTATATTGTCTGTAAATTATGGGGGGGTAATATGGTAGATAAAGAACTGTTAGATATTATGGCATGTCCTGAGTGTAAATCAGATGTAAAGCTTGAAGGTGAGAAGATAGTCTGTACGAATCCCGATTGTGGACTGAAGTATCCTATACGCGACGGTATACCCATTATGCTTGTTGATGAGGCAGAGAAACCTGTTAAAAAAGAAGAGTGAGACATTGTTAAAACGTTGCGAAGTAATAATGAGGTGTCCCGATCAAAATCGGGACACCTTTTTGTTTTAACCTATGTATGAGGAGTTATTGGTAGTGATAGAACGTTTATCAGAATTAATAAATCATAAAGGGCTGCAAAAAGTTTTTACTAACACTATGTGGCTGTCAGCGCAAAGAGTTATTCGTTCTATTGTAGGTCTTTTCGTCGGTGTATGGGTCGCGCGTTATTTGGGGCCTACGGAATACGGCATTTTAAATTATGCGCTTGCCTGTATAGTTATTTGCGGAGCGTTGACAACTCTTGGGCTTGACAGTATCGTGGTGAGAGAACTTGTAAAGAATAACTATAACCGCGAAGAAGTGTTGAGTACTGCTTTTCTGCTAAAGTTTATAGCGGGTATCTTGGTTTTTACCGCTACGGTTTATGCTATTACCGTTTTGTTGCCTCATACAGGAATTGTTAAACTCATTATAATAATAATTGCAGCAGGCTTCATTTTTAAATCTTTTGAGGTTATAGATTTTTATTTTCAGTCTCAGGTACAGTCTAAATATACGGTGTATTGTATTACAGGATCTTTCCTTGCGGTAAGCGCAGGAAAAATCATACTTATACTTCTCCATGCGTCACTTATTGTTTTTGCGTGGTTGTTTCTTGCAGAAACAGTCCTATTTAGTGTTTTTCTTGTATGGGCATATAGAAAAGAGCAAAAGAAGAAAATTGATTGGAAGCCATCTCTGAATATTGCATACTCGCTTTTAAAAGACAGCTGGCCTCTTGTCTTTTCTGGATTGTTTGTCGTTATATACATGCGGATAGATCAAATTATGCTTGGACATATGATCGGCAATACCGCTGTTGGAAAATTTTCCGCTGCGGTTCGTATTTCGGAGGCATGTTATTTTATTCCGGTTGCTCTGACAAGTTCTGTTTATCCTTCCATAATTAAGTTGAAAAGCAGGGATAAAACGCTCTATATGAAAAGGGTTCAAAGAATATACGACATTTTAATGTGGGCGTCTATTTTGATCGCCGTCATTGTTAGCTTTTTTTCCTATGATATAATTCATGCTTTGTATGGTGCTAAATATTTTGGGGCGGGCCCAATACTCGCGGTTCATATATGGGCTGCTGTTTTTATATTCCTAGGAGTTGGTACGTATCATTATTTACTTACTGAGAATATGACAAAAATTGTTTTCTATAGAACCGGATTAGGTGCAATAAGTAATGTGGCGCTAAATCTCATATTAATTCCCTTGTATGGCGGTATCGGTGCGGCAGTAGCTACAGTTATATCATATGGGATAGCAGTATTATCCATAGGTTTATTTAAGCAATCAAGAAACAATGTACGATTAATTGTCAATACGCTTAATATTGCAAGGTTAAGAAACATCTTTAAATAGAAAATTTAAGTATGAAAATAACGCAAGTGACAATGTTTTGTAAGGGGACAGTGGGGGGGCAGGAGACCTACGCGGAAAACATTGATAAAATAATGGCTGAACGTTACGATAATACGTCAATTGTACAAATATACAGAAAAGGCGTTAAAGAAAAAAATGTAATAACTCTTCCGTATACTTCACGATTTAATAAATGCTTTTCTGATGCCGGTTGGTTTCTTTTTAATATTGATTTAATGTGTAATAAGAAGTATCTAAAACAAAGTGATATACTTATTGTTCATTACCCCTTTCATTATCCAGCGGTAAGCTGGCATCCTCGTGTTATAGTGTTGTCCCATGGTATTGATTGGCATCATCCGCAGGTAACGTATGCAGATAGATATAGAATGAAAACTGCACGAATGTGTAGAGAAAACAGTATCCCTCTGGTCGCAAACGATTCAGCATTTCTAACATATCTTGGATACAACAAGACAAAAATTAAAGATAAGAATTATCAACAAATAGATAAAAATGTATGGTTTATTCCAAATTGTGTGGATACGGGAGTATTTTGCCCTGATAACAGTGTTTCCAAGGAAGATAGCATTCTTGTTCCAAGAAATATTGGTCATGCACGGGGAATACATAGTGCCATAGAGTTTTTTAATGTTTTTCATAGAAAGAATAATAATTTTAAGATGTATATTGCGGGAGGACCTCTTGAGGGTGATTATTATCAAGAATGTTTTGATTTAGTTAAAAAATATGAATTGGAAGATAATATAGTATTTTTAGGATTTATACATCCTGATGAAATGGTGTCTTTATACAGGAAGACGAAAGTTACACTTATTCCTTCTATTGAAAGAGAGGGGACGTCACTGAGCGCTCTAGAGTCAATGGCATGCGGCACACCTGTTGTTTCAACGGATGTCGGCGGGTTATCTGATTTACCGACAATAAAAACTAAAAATGATCCTGAGCATATGTCAAATGCCGTCAATGAAGTGCTCGATAGGTACAATTACTACCAGGAAAAACAAGTTAAATGCATCGAAGATGTATTCAATATGAAGTTGTGGCGTGAAGCGTGGTATAATGTCTGTGATACCGTTATGAAGGACTAATGTATCTCACAACCTCGTAGAGGATGGATATGTATGAAAAAGTTCTCAGAAGAAGAAATAGCGCAATTTGTATCCAATCAATTATTTAATGAGTCTATTGTGTTGGGTCGTGACGATAAAATTCCAAAAATAAGTATTATTACCCTTTCTTTAAATCAAGGCCGGTATCTAGAAAAAACAATTCTTAGTGTGCTTAATCAGAATTACCCTAATCTTGAATATATTGTTATTGATGGCGGGTCACAAGATGATAGCGTAAACATCATAAAAAAGTATCAAAAGTACATTACGTATTGGGTGAGTGAAACGGATAAAGGACAATCTGACGGACTCAACAAAGGGTTTAATAAAGCAACGGGAGATATTGTTGCCTACATCAATTCCGATGATGTTTATATGCCGGGTATCCTTGAAAAAGTAGCCCGTGAATTTATGGAGAAAGGTACTATAGATGTATTGTATGGAAATAAATTGGTATTGGATCCTGAAGGTAAGATACTCTCAGAAAGACGTCTTTTGCGGTGGATGCCAAAGATAAGTATTATGGGTTTCTTCTCGCGAAGAGGATATTGGGTGTATTTGGACGCGGCATTTTGGAAGAGGGAATTTTTCGTAAAAACAAATGGGTTTGATCTATCTCTAAAAAATACAATGGATGTTGATTATTTCTTGCAGCTAGTAAAGTGTAAAGCAAGATTTCATTTTATGAGAGAATACTTCATTGGATTTCGTTCTCACAGGGATTCAAAAACCATCCTTTATGGCGATGAGCGTAATCCACAGGAAACACAAACATTGTTCGAAAAATATTATCCTTATAAACGGCCGATGAATAAGCTCACTGTATGTGTTCTGCGCATATTTTGGGGATGCATGTATATAGTGCAAGGAGATGGGCTGTATTTGTTTAAATTGTATAATTCTAAACGTAGAAAGACTAATGCATGAAAATTGCAATTGATGTATCTGAAGCTTATATTCAAGATAGAACCGGTCCAGGAAACTATGTATATAATTTTTTGCAAGCAATGTCACGGATTGGTAGTGATAACGAATATCACCTTTATCATCATTCCGGGTGTTTAGGCTCTCAGGATACTATGAATAATAGTTTTTCCATGCATCATGTTAACGCGCCTGTAAACAGAACGCTGTGGTCACAGGTGCTATTGCCATATGCAATGCGTAAGGAAAAATATGATGTTGTTCATGTTCCCGGGCATAGAATGCCTCTTCATAAAAGACACAAGACCGTAATAACAATATTTGATCTAGCATACATTTATTTTCGCGATTGCTTCAAGCCAATGCATTATGCTCGATTGAAATATTTTACGGAAAGATCTCTTTCTAAAGCGGACAGGATCATAGCTATATCTGAATCAACCAAGCAAGATATTGTCAGAGAATACCACATTAACCCCGATAAGATTAACGTCGTATATCTTGGGGTTGATCCTACTCAGTTTCCTGTTATTGTTCCTGAGGTTGTTTCAGATATCAAGAAGAAGCATTCATTGAAAGATGAATATATCGTTCATGTCGGGACAATGCAGCCTCGGAAGAATCTTATGAGACTTATTGCTGCATTTGATGCTATAAAAAGAAGTTCTCATGCGGATTTACAGCTAGTGCTTATAGGTAAGAAAGGGTGGATGTACAAAGATATATTTTCTTTGGTGCAAGAGCTTCATCTTGAAAGGGATGTTATACTGCTTGATTATGTCGATAATAATACTCTTTCTGGCATTATGCGTGGAGCAAAGGCGTTGGTGTATCCATCTCTGTATGAGGGATTTGGATTGCCGATCCTTGAAGCATTCTCCTGCGGGCTTCCGGTAATTGCTTCGCGCTCTTCATCACTACCTGAGATAGGAGGGGATGCAGTGATATACTTTGATCCCTATAATACGGATGAAATTATACATGCGATATCAGAACTGCTAGAAGACGCTGATAAGAGAGCTGAAATGGCTCAAAAAGGCCGTGAACGTGTTAATCTTTTTTCATGGGAAAAGACTGCGCGTGAAACAATAGAGGCATATGAAAAGGTACAACAATGAAAATAGTTTTTTTTACACAGGCAAGTGAACTTGGGGCATCGAGCAGATACCGAGTGTATCAGTTTGTCCCGTATCTTGAGGGTGAGGGAATTACGTGCACTGTTCTTCCTGCCATACCAAAAAAATATCATAGTCTCTATTTTTATTCTAAAAATGTGTTCGTAAAGGGTATCTTTACATTCTATGTGCTGATTAAACGTTTGGTGCAGTTACGTTATGTCCATCAAGCTGATTACGTGTTTTTACAAAAACCTGTTATGCCGCACATATATCCTATTATTGAATGGATAGTTCATAAAATGGGGAAAAAGATCATTTTTGATTTTGATGACGCAATATTTTCCCGATCACCAAAATGGGGAAGTGGTGAAGCGAATGACATGACGGTTGATCACGGTTTTAAAAAGATCGTTGAGTGGTCTTATTGTGTGCATGCGGGCAATGCATATTTAGCTGATATTGCAAAAAAATATAATACGTGTGTTAAAGTTATGCCCACGGTGATTGATACCGACTATTACGCGATGTTAGAAAAAATAAAAAAAGATGAAGTCTTTACTATTGGCTGGATGGGGAGTCCAACAACACTATTTTATCTTGATCAGCTGCAAACTGTTTTTAAGCGATTAGCGAAAGAAAAAAAATGTATACTTAAAATAGTTGGCGCAGAAGATTATGCTATACCTGGAGTGCAAGTTATATGTGAAAAGTGGTCACTAGAAAGTGAGAAAGATATTTTGAGCACATTTGACTTAGGTATTGCCCCACTTGATGATGGGCCGTGGAGTAAAGGAAAGTGCGGGCTTAAAATACTGCTCTATATGGCAACCGGTGTGCCGGTAATAGCTTCACCATATGGAGTAAATGCACACATTCTTTGTGATGGTGATTTGGGAATGCTTGCAAAAAATGAAGATGATTGGTATGAATCGATTGAACGTCTTTTTGAAGATGTAGATTTAAGAGCATCATATATTCAAAAAGCACGAAGCCATGTTGAAAAAGAATATTCTGTACAGTCAGCGTATAAGAAAATCATTGAAGTTTTGAAGGCTGGTTAGAAATAGATAACAAAAACACACACCGCTATCCATAAAATAAGGTTGATTTGCATCGTTTTATCAGATAGAAGTATTGTTGTAGGCTCTCCATCGCTTTGGATCTTATGTATTTGATAAAGATATCTAAAGATCCCATAATATACGAAAGGGATTGTGTAGATGAGCTGTTTTGTTTCGAATCGCATGATTGTATTGCTGTCTATGGTGTAAAGCATATATACAACTACGATTGATGAAGTGATGACCGCTATCATCTGATCTATAAAGTATGTGTTGTAATGTGATAAAACCGTTCGAGATTCATTAGAGTCTGTCTGAACGGTTGACAGTTCCTGTCTTCTCTTATTAAAACCGAGGAATAACGCCAATAAAGCTGTCATCAATACAATCCACTGTGAAATTTCCACTTGAGCAATTATTCCGCCCGCTGCAATGCGTAACAAGAAAAACGTTGCGATACAGAACACGTCAATAATGACAATATTTTTTAGGAATATTGAATACAATACATTCAGTATAATATATATAACTAATACCAAGGCAAAGTAAGGATTGAGAATGAAAGCTAATATAAGTGAGAATAGCCCAAGCGCGAGAGCGCTTATGAACGCTTGCCGAGTAGTAATATGTCCGGCTGCGAGAGGTCTGGTTTTCTTCACAGGGTGTGCCTTGTCTTTCTCAATATCAAAAATATCATTTAAGAGATAGATAGCGCTTGCTGTAAGAGAAAAAAGAAAAAATGCGATACATGATTGTAGATTGGTTGGGAAGTTAAATAGTTGTTTCCCAAAAACAAGCGGCAAAAATAGAAAGAGATTCTTGATCCATTGTTCTGGGCGTAGCGCAATGCATAGACTGACAAGCGATTTATGGTTATTCATGTACATATAATAAGTGATAAGTCATAATTGTGGAAGAAGATTTTACGTATAGGGCTATGATTTATTGTCCTTCAAAGTTCGCATTCTCAATTGCCCGCATGCTGCGCCAATATCACCGCCTTTTTCTTTTCTGAGCGTTGTTAGTATTCCTAGCTTGATAAGGGTGTTCTGGAAGGCTTTTTGTCTTTCAAGTGAAGGGGCGTTATGCTTGAATTCATTTGTAACATTGAGCGGAATAATGTTTATCGTATGGGTGATATCTTTTACCATCGTATAGAGAGCATGTGCGTCAGCTAATGAGTCGTTCATTCCTTCTATAAGAGTGTATTCAATTGATATTCTTCTATTAGATATGCTCACATATTCTCTTAAAGCATGCATGAGTGTATCAAGGGGATATTGTTTGTTGATAGGCATTAAAATATCTCTTAATATGTCATTTGTCGCGTGGAGCGATACAGACAAACGGATCTGTGTTTTCTCTTTTGCAAACCTGAGAATGCCGGGTACATGGCCGGCGGTAGATATGGTTATTTTTCTACTTCCAATTTCAATTCCCCAGTGCGCTCTTAAAATATTGATTGATTTCATTACATTCTCATAATTTAGAAATGGTTCTCCCATCCCCATATAAACGATGTTGTTAATCCGCTCTTTTTTGTAGTCATTTTTTATAAGAATAACCTGTGAGACAATTTCGCCTGTTGTGAGATTTCTCTTAAAGAGGCTTTTACCACTTGCGCAGAAGGAACATCCAAGGGGACAGCCGATTTGACTTGAAATACAGACGATCTCACGTTTTTTTTCCGCGAGGTATACGCTTTCAATTATATTGTCATCATGTGTTTTAAAAAGATATTTTGCGGTAAGATCATTCTCAGATTGATATTTTTTAAACGTAGTGAGCGATAAAACATTAAAATGATTATTCAGAAAGTCTCTCATATTGTTAGGAATATCGGACATGTTTTCAAAAGATGAAGCACCTTTTTTATAGAGCCAACTCAGGATTTGTTTAATCCGGTACGATTTATAATTTTGGGATTGTAGCTCTAATTCGAGTTCCTGTAGGGTAAAATTTGTGAGATCGTTCATATACTATTAAAATAACAGAAAATGTTCATAGCTCAAAACAAATTTTGTGTAAATATTGAAGGTTTTAGTGTAAAATATATTTCTAAATAATGACATAGGAGCTAATTTTGTGAAAACTGATAAACAAGTAACAGTACTTATTTTGACCTATAATCAGTTAGCGTTTACTGTTGAGTGTATTTCCTCACTATTAAAGTCTGATTATCAAAATATTCGTATTCTTGTTGTTGATAATGGTTCTTCAGATGGAACCGTTGATACTTTAACAAAAAAATTTCCGGATATTACAATTCTTAGAAATGAGAAAAATTTGGGTTGCGCCGGGGGAAGAAATACAGGTATTAAATATTATTTAGACAATCTGGACAGTGATTATTTATTTTTTCTTGATAATGACATCATTATTGAGAAAAGTGCAATCGGTGAATTGGTATCTTTGATGGATTCATCCCCTCAGAATGGGATAGTTGCTCCTTTTTGGTATTTTTATAATCAACCAGATACGATATTTTTTGCTGGCGGAGCTCATATTAGTTGGAAAAAAGGTGTTTTCTACGGAGAGATGAGAGGGGAGAAGAGGCCTCTTAACGACTTAATACGCACCGTTGAATTTGTTCCTGGCGGAATAATATTTGCGAAAAGAGAAGCTGTTCAAATCGCAGGTTTATTTGATGAGCGCTATTTTATTTACTTTGAAGACCCTGATTGGGTGGTTCGCGTAACGCAAGCAGGGGCCACAATAATGGCAACATCACGTGCAAGTGTTTTACATAAAGTATCACAATCGGTTGGTATGGAAACGCCTTTATTTTACTATTATCGAACGCGTAATAGGCTTTTGTTTATGAAAAAGAATGCAAGGAAAACTGATCGGTTTTTCTTTTTCTTTTATTTTATATTTGAGCTGATAGTAATGACGGCGCCAACATTATTATTGAATAAAATGTATAAGCAATTAAAAGGTGTTTTTGTGGGCATTATGGACCATTTTAAAGGGATTTATGGGCAAAAGCTAAAGATTTAAAGTGGGAAATTATTATTGCTTTCGGAAAAAATCTCTGTAGATTGCAATTGACTCTATTTAAGACAATTATTAAACCAATTACTGCAAATTCCGGAGAGTTATTATACAGAGGTAATAGCGAAAAGGCAATGGGGGGCAAAGGCGGAGAGCATGTCATTATGATGTTCGATTATTTGGTAAAATTGTAACTGGTGCTAGTTACGTTTTTGTTGTTATTCTTTTACGTAATAAATGGAGAAATTTACTCGTAATTTACGGTCTATTAATCTACTATGTATACATATGGTATTTATTGGTATTATAAGGTATCGTTATCCTGTTATGCCTATACTTATTATGTTTTGTGGATATGCTGTAGCTGTTCTGTGTCGGAAGATTTCTAATTATAATAGTAAGATATAATACAAATAATATAATTGGTAAAAGATGAGGATGTATTTGCATGTCTGCTATTGATAAACGAATAGAACTGTATAGAAAACGATTAAAGGGATCAGCGCTCTACCCTATAGTAAGAGAAGCCCTTAAATATCTACGAAAACTAAACAGACCTCAGCGGTTTAATGTTTACCATAGAAATGTTTCAGAAATTAGAAAAAAGTTCCTCAAGAATAATGATATAAAGGTTTTAAATCTCGGTTGTGGTTTGCGGCAGAATGCTTCTAACGTGATTAATATAGATATAATATATAATTCCAATGTGAATATTGTCTCAGATGCACATTATCTCCCTTTTGCTGATTCTGTATTTGATGCCGTATGGTTTGAAGCAGTTTTAGAACATCTTAAAAATCCATATCAGGCAAAGAATGAGATATTAAGAACACTGAAAAGTGAAGGGTATTTGTATCTTGAAATTCCATTCTTTCAAGGTGAGCACGATACCCCATATGATTATCAGAGGTTTACTATGAATGGGTTAAGGAACTTATTTGGTGATTTTGATATTATTGAGATGCAGGTCGTTAGTGGCCCTGCATCAGCACTGAGTCATACACTGAGACATTTTTTGTCAGTGCTTTTTTCTTTTAACACACAAGGTGCTTACAAATTTTTTAATGGATATATTTTTAGTTATGTAACGTTTTGGATAAAGTATTTTGATTACTTTATAATCAATAATATTAATTCACGGTATTTGTGTTTTGGATATAGTCTTTTATGTCAAAAAAGATGATGTTGAAGAAATTGATAATAAAAGGAGGATGAGTGTTATTCTTTAATGGAAAAAATGTTGTTGTTACAGGAGGTGCTGGGTTTCTCGGCTCTTATGTCTTGGAACAATTAGAAAACAAACAATGCAAAAGTGTATTTGTCCCAAAGATTGAAGAGTATGATCTGGTTGATATAACTGCAGTGAAAAAGCTTTATCAGGATGCGCGGCCGGATATTGTTATCCATTTAGCAGCGGTTGTGGGTGGGATAGGTGCCAATAGAGAGAATCCTGGTAAATATTTTTATGATAATTTGATGATGGGAGTCCAATTGATTGAGGAAGGAAGAAAATACGGGATTGAGAAATTTGTCGCGATTGGAACTATATGTTGCTATCCGAAATATGCTCCGATTCCATTTAAAGAAGAAGATATATGGAACGGTTACCCTGAAGAGACTAATGCTCCTTACGGTTTAGCTAAAAAAATGCTTTTAGTTCAGTCACAAGCATACCGTGACCAATATGATTTTAATTCAGTATTTCTTATGCCGGTAAACTTGTATGGACCGCGTGATAATTTTGATCCTCAATCTTCTCATGTCATTCCGGCTTTGATAAAAAAAGTGTTTGATGCACAGAGAAATGGTGATAAATCGATCACAGTATGGGGTAGCGGTACTGCAACCCGGGAATTTTTGTATGCTCAAGATGCAGCTGAAGGAATCATAGCTGCAACAGAAAAATATAATGAGTCTGAACCGGTGAATCTGGGAGCTGGATTTGAGATATCGATTAAAGATTTGGTTGGTTTAATTGTAGAATTGACGGGGTATAAAGGTGAAATAATCTGGGATAAAACAAAACCTGATGGCCAGCCGCGACGTATGCTTGATACAACAAAAGCAGAAAAAGAGTTTAAATTTAAAGCAAAAACTTCTTTTAGTGAAGGATTAAAAAGAACTATTGAATGGTACAAAGATACTATAGTTAACGCTTAAAAGTTGTATTTGTCAGCTTGTACGAGAAAATATGCAAAGAAAAGATATTGCAAAAACGGTTTTTAGGAATTCTATATATAATATTGGGGCTCAAGTAGTAAACAATATTGTCTATTTTTTTATTGTCGTCATTATTGCTAGGTCTCTTTCTGAAACTGATTTTGGAAAATATGCTACCGCAAAAGCTTTTACCGCTTTATTTGTAGCCTTTTGTAGTTTTGGAATGGATTTTTTGATTATCAGGGATATTTCTCGAGATGCACGAAATGCACCTCAGTATCTAAAAAACTCACTTGTTTTAAAAGCGGTAATGTCACTCGCTGTTTTCATATTGATACTCACCAGTACAAGTTTTATGAACTATTCACGCGATACGACCGTAGCCATATATATATTTACCTGCGTAAATATTTTAGGTGCTTTATGCACTACTTTTGATTCGATTTTTAAGGCTTTACAAAAAATGTTTTTTACGTCTTTGAACGTAATTATAAGCGGATGTATTTTGTTATTCTTGGTAGTGATATGCTCATTGCGGCATGGAAGCATAATTGCTTACGCTTCACTGAGTTTCGTTAGCATAACTTTTAGTATCATATTTATGGCGTTATTGGTCAGGTATTATCTTAAAATAAAGCCCGGTGCCTTTTCTTTTAAATTATGCAAGTATCTATTTATTGAATCGATTCCTTTCGGATTGGCGAACGTATTTGTTCTCGTGCTATTGCAAGCAGATACTGTTATGCTGTCAAAGATGACTTCAGAAACAGTCGTCGGCAATTATAATGTTGCGTACAAAATTATTTTTGCGCTTATGTTTTTTCATACAGCATATATGATCTCTATATATCCTGTTATCTCGAAATCATTCAAAGACTCAAAGGAAAATCTAGTAATTTCATACGAGAAAACGGTTAAGTATTTTATTATGTATGGACTCTTTGTCGCGATTTTTGTGACTTTTAGAGCTCATGACATCATGTATCTATTATATGGAAATAAATATAAGCTTGGTGTCACTGCATTACAATGCCTTATATGGTCGTATCCATTTATTTTGCTCAGCACTATTACTGCGGTTACACTGAATTCTATTAATAAGACTCGGGTAAACACAGTATTTGCTGCTTTGGGGGCGATTTTAAACATATCCCTTAATCTCATATTGATACCAAAATATAGCTTGATAGGGGCAGGAGCCGCAACAATTGTGACAGAAATATTTATATTTGTTGGTGCATACAGCATTTTGTCAAAGCATCTTATCAAAATTAACTTTTTAAAAATATCTTATAAAGTGATAATTGCATCTATTGCCCTTTTTCTTCTATTGTTTGCGATTTCATCAGTGAATTTGTTTATGGCATTTTTTATTTCGTTATTCATGTATCTCTTAGTGCTTATAGTTTTTAAATATTTTACAAAAGGCGAGTATGCGATTGTGAAGTCATTTTTCATTAAAGATATTGGACAGACTTTATAGTGGGGGAATGGTGAAGTTTCTTGAAACAGTGAAGATGTTGGGGCAGTTAAGTGTTGTCGAAAAAATACTTTTTGTTCTATTTCATTGTTTTAATGGTGTTCTCCCTCGAAAAAGGAGAGATCTGTTGGAAATTAAGGATGTGCTTAAATTTGCCAATTTAAATAATTATGTTGTAAAAAAAGTATCTAATAAAAACCTGATTACTGTGGATAGTGATTCTGATGTTGGGGGCTATAAGGTTTTGCTACGTAGAATGACAAGCGATTATGCTGTGTTTCGGCAGATTTTTATGGCTAAAGAATATAAGCCCTTAGTTGATCTAATCGACAAAAATAATAAAAGAGAAAATATTAAATACATTATAGATGCTGGAGCAAATAACGGGTGTTCTGCGATATATCTCAAGAAGTGCTTCAAAAATTCTGAAATAATTTCTATTGAACCAGATTGTGGTTTATGCGCGATTGCCGAGGAAAACATTAAGATCAACAAGATTAATAATATTATTGTACTTAATAATGCTCTATGGATAAATAATAACAAACTGGAATTAGATTACAGTTTCAGAGATAAGAGAGAGTGGTCGTTTTCTGTTAAGCCTGCAGGCAAAAGCACAAAAGAGATAATTTATGGGGTAACAATACCAGATATTATGGAGAAATATTCTTTTCCATATCTTGATATTTTAAAAATGGATATTGAGGGTGCCGAACGGTTTATTTTTAATGATGAAGAACATGTGAAGAGATTCCTTCCAAAAGTAAGATATTTAGCAATGGAAGTTCATGATGAATATAACATTCAAGAGATGATATTGGGAATATTAGAAAAATATAATTTCTCACACTCAATTTATGGGGAGCGCCTCATCGCATGCAATCGTGATTTTAGTTACTAGTATTACCGAAAGATAAAAAACACCCCCTAAAACTTGTACATTTAAAGAGGTGTTTTTTATGGTGGATTATTTCAAAAGTTCTTTTATCTCTGATTCAAATACTTCTTTTGACTTAAAGCCAATGTGCCGTTTGGCTAGCTTGCCGTTTGGTCCGTAAATTCTTGTGTCAGGGATGCCTCGTATACCGTATTTACGGGAAACATCTGGTGTTGCAATGTATATCGGATAATTCATTCCATTTTTAGAAGCGAAATTAGCGACCAGTTTTTTGCCGCCGGTATCTACTGAAACACCGATAATTTCAACACTTTGAGATTTGTAGGTATCGTATAGCTCTACAAATCCAGGTATTTCTGCCTGACAGGGTGGGCACCACGTAGCAAAGAAATCTACGATGAGAACTTTATTTTGGTTGCTGTTGATCTTTTTTTCAAGATCGGAGCCGTTTATTGTCTTTATTTCTCCGGAAAACGTAGTTTTAGAGCAAGATAAAAGAAAAACACACAATATAGGTATTAAAAAAAGTTTTTTCATATAATCCCTCCTTAGGAATTTAGTTTATTGGTTACATATATATAGACGATTATAACAGTAAAATGTTTCATGTCAAAAAAAAAGGGACTCAATCTGTAATTGAGTCCCTTTCGTATTTAGGTAATAAGTATTATTCGTTAGCGCTTAAAGTTTCTTTAGCCAATTCATCATGAGGAATATCTTTCTTTGATTTTGCAATAGCTATTCCAACAACGAGTATTGCAACGCCCATACATACCCACACGATTATTGCTGGTTCTTCATATTTAACAATAAGAGGAACAATAAGAAGAGCAACCATATTCATAACCTTGATCAGAGGATTGAGCGCTGGTCCAGCTGTATCTTTTAGCGGATCACCAACGGTATCACCGGTAATTGAAGCTTTATGAGCATCAGACCCTTTACCCCCGTGCATGCCGTCTTCAATACACTTCTTCGCATTGTCCCACGCACCACCGGAATTTGACATAAATACGGCAAGTAACTGACCTGAGAGGATCATTCCTGCAAGAAAACCGCCTAAAGCTTCTTTATGCAGTAAGAATCCGACAATTATTGGTGAGAGGATCGCGAGTAACCCCGGCCCGATCAATTCTTTTTGTGCTGCTGCTGTGCATATTGAAACAACACGAGCATAATCAGGTTTCTTTGTTCCTTCTAAGACGCCTTTGATCTTGAATTGCGCACGTACCTCTTTAACGATCAAGAATGCTGCACGACCAACGGCGTTAATGAGCAGTGAACCAAAGAGAAATGGTATAGCACCGCCTATAAGTAGTCCTACAAAAACATACGGGTTCGCAATCGAGAATGATCCGACAATCTCACTGTATGTTTTTCCTGCAATGAGTGCTATATCTGTTATGTATGCATTGAACAGAGAAACTGCCGCAACAACCGCAGAACCGATAGCAATTCCCTTTGTTATCGCTTTAGTTGTGTTTCCAACAGCGTCAAGATCTGCAAGTGTTTTACGAGCATTTTTATCAAGTCCAGCCATTTCACCGATACCGTTTGCATTATCAGCCACAGGACCAAAAACGTCCATTGAGATATTGTTTCCGGTTAATGTCAACATACCGATACCGCACATTGCAACACCGTATGCGATATAAACAGGAGTTGCTCCAGAATATATGATGACTGATGCAAATATCGACGCTGCGATAATAAGTATTGCCCATACACTACTTTCTAAACCAACAGATAGTCCCGTTATGATCGTCGTTGCATGACCTGTTTGCGTTGATTTTACAATAGATTTTACCGGACCTCCATCAGGTTTAGTAAAATGTTCGGTAACTCTGTTTATTGCGATAGCTAAAAAGATACCAACAAGCGTTGTATATACAGGTCTCATATCAAGTCCTGCAACTCCAAAGCTGATCCATGTAGGATGCGATATTCCATCGAATCGTAAATAATAGAAACCAACTATTGCAAAACCAACAACGGACATAACCGCAGATGACCAGAAACCAACGTTAATTGCTTTCATAGCATTTCTTGACTCGTCACTTGTCTTTACCGCGTATGTTCCTATTATTGAGCTAAATACTCCGATAGCTCTCACAAGAAGAGGGAAAATAACACCCTTATGACCAAACGATGCCCACCCAAGTATCATGGCCGAAACAATGGTCACTTCATATGATTCAAATATGTCTGCTGCCATTCCCGCGCAGTCACCAACATTGTCACCGACATTATCCGCGATTGTTGCAGCATTTCGCGGATCATCTTCCGGCATGTCTTTCTCAAGCTTGCCGACAAGGTCTGCACCGACATCTGCTGCTTTTGTGAATATACCGCCACCAACTCTCATGAAAAGAGCAAGCAAGGTACCGCCAAAACCGAACCCGAGGAGTACTTCATATGCACGATCACCATAAATCATAAAGATTATTGTTCCGCCTAATAGACCTAATCCGTCAGTTAACATTCCGGTAACAGTACCGGTACGATAGGCGATCTTTAAAGCCTCACCAAAACTTGTTCTACTTGCAGCTGCGACTCTTACGTTACCGCGAACAGCTAAGTTCATTCCGACGTATCCGACGGTAGCTGAAAAAATTGAACCGACAAGAAATGCAAGTGCTCTTCCAAGTGCTATATGCTTGACGCCGGCAGTAAAGTAGAGAACTGCAGTTAAGATCAATATGAGAAACGCGATCGCTTTAAATTGTTTATGAAGATACGCGGTAGATCCTTCGCGTATAGCACCAGCGATCTCTTTCATTTTGTCCGTACCTTCATCTTTTGCAAGAACCTGCTTCATGAGGAAACCGGCGTATAACAATCCAAGAATAGCGGTGCCTAATACACCCCACAGTGCAACTTGTTCGTAATTGGGGTATTTGAGAAACGCGAAAAAATCGACCGTTTCACTATGTGCAACTCCCGGCACACTATGTGCAGCGAAAGCTAATGTTGAAAAAAGGTGAACAGAGCCTAACAGCGTAAAAAGATACAACATTGATTTGGTAATTCTTCTCTTCATAACGTAAGAAACTCCTTTCTGAATCTAGTTAAGCAATGGATAATAAATAAATTATGGCGGCTGGTCAATATCTTTTTAAAAAAAATGTATAAAAGAATGCCGTGGGGCCAAATGAGAAAAATAATTTGTCTTTAACGATAAATATGATACATTACATTGCGATACTTTAAGGAGGAATATCTATGGTAAATGCAGTGGAATTACGAAAAGGCATGGCAATAATGCTCGAAAAAGAGCTGTATATTGTTATGGATAGAATGCATGTGACACCGGGAAACTGGCGGGGTTATGTTCAGGCAACATTAAGGAATATCAGAACGGGCAAATCAATGGAAAAACGGTTCCGTTCGACTGAGGATGTTGAACGAGTCTCGCTGGAACCGAAAAAAATGACATTCATGTACAGTGATAATGATGGGCATCACTTTATGGATCCTGATTATAATTCTGTTGTTTTTTCTGAAGATATTGTTGGAGACGCAAAAAATTATCTTGTGGAAGATAGTACGGTAGAAGTACTCTATTTTGGAGAGAAGGCAATAGAGATAGAGCTTCCAATAATTGTAGAACTTAAAATAATTGAGACGATACCGGGGTATAGGGGAGACTCTGTTACCAATATACAAAAACCGGCAACACTTGAGACAGGATTCAAAATTACGGTACCACTCTTCATCAAAGAAGGTGAAATCGTTAAAGTTGATACGAGAACAGGGGAGTATACCGGCCGAGCCTAAGAACGAAGGAAGCGGGACGAAAAAACAAAAGATGGATGAAAATAATCGTCTTTCGTCATAGTGAGCAAAGCGAGTATTCGTCCATTGTCTATCGCACAAAATAAGGGGGAGATGTTATGAGAGATCGTTTATTTGTGGTTGTTGTCGCTATGGGACTTCTTTTTCAAAGCGGTTGTGCAGTTGCACTTATTGGTGCAGGTGCAGTCGCCGGGTATTCTTTGAGTAAAGACAGTATTGAAGGTTATACGGATGTACCGTACGACGCTTTGTGGCATAAAGCGATAGAAGTTATTCGCGAAGAAGGCGTTGTTACCATGGAAGACAAAGAACATGGAAAAATCGAAGGGTTGGTAAAAGAAGTCAATATCACGCTCAATATGACAAAGGTTACCGAAACATCGATCAAGTTAAAAATTACCGGCAGGAAATATTTATTACCAAGTGTTGTTGTTCCTCAGGATCTCTTTATTCGCATTATTGAGGGTGCAGGAGGAAAAGTCAATAAATAGCAATACATGGATTTCTGTATTCACACCGCTCCGATTTGTCGGAGCGGTGTTTTTATTTTATACAATTGGGCACAACGCATACTCACGTGACGAAAACCGATCAGCGTTTTTTCAGAATAGCTATTACTTCGCAATGCTTTGTTTGAGGGAACATATCAAGGAAATATGTTGTAGAAAGAGTGTAATTATTCTGCAGGGCAGCGACATCTCGTGCAAGTATAGGAGGGTTGCAGGATACATAGATTATGGTTTCGGGGATATAAGAATTAAGGGCATCTATCATTGGTTTTTCAATGCCGGTTCGCGGTGGATCAAGAATCAAAGCTGTGTCCTTTTCTGAATGTTCAGAGAGCATCTTTTCTAAGCAGTCTTCAACTCTTCCTGCCATAAACGATGCATTTGTTATGTTGTTTGCGCGTGCGTTATTTTGTGCGCATTTGATTGAAGCCGTATCACGGTCAACGCCAACGACAGTATCCACAAGGGAAGAAGCGCATATTCCGAATATTCCTGATCCGCAATAAGCGTCTATCAAGTGTTCCGGTCGTTTCGATGGTATTTCTGATGTGATAATTGAGATCATTTCACCGATCATAGCAGAATTAATTTGAAAAAAGGATGAAATCGGTATTTTAAAAGTTTTATCCATAAAGGTTTCTATATATAGGCGTTGATGAATCTCAGTCTGATAAATATTGTCATAGAATATTTCGACTTTATCCTGAGCAATATTTTTCAAGGTAACAGATTCGGGAAGTATCCCTTTCCACATCCTCAGCTGTTGTGTTACATGCGGGATGGTATCGTTGATTGCTTTTTTTGCTATGAGGCAGCTCTCGATGGGGATAAAATTAGTATTGTTTATTCCCATATAGCCAACTTCGACTTTGTTTTTTATTTTCTTTACATGTAACTTGATCTTATTTCTATAGTGAAGTGATTGTGGGGAAGGAAATGTATCTATGTTGCAAACCTCAATATGCCCAATTTTACCCATAACTTCTTTAATTTGTTTCGTTTTTGCCTCAATCTGTCCGTTATATGAAAGGTGTAGATATTGGCATCCACCGCACCGTTTATAGTATGGGCATTGGGGTGTAATGCGATTGGGTGAAGGGGCCTCAATATCAATAATAACACCACGGCAAAAGTTTTTTTTCTTCTGAATAATTTTTACTTTTACTGTTTCTCCGGCAATAGCGTTCGGAACAAATACTACTATATTATCGATTCGTCCGACACCATCTCCTCCGAATGCGATTGAATCAATATGGATTGTGTATGTTTCATTAGCTTTTATATTCATACACGTATAGTAGCATGAATACATGGTGAATGCACACGTATTTATGAAAATGATCATAATTGTAACCGGTGAGCAAAAGGGGGAATTATTTGGGAGGTAAGAGTAAATAAGGATCAATATCAGGATTATGAATATAAGCTTCTAATGTTTTCTTAAGCCATTCTTCTAAGGATCCGATCTTAAGACG
>JAVCCP010000008.1 GCA_030765405.1 Candidatus Ancaeobacter aquaticus
CCAGCTTTGAAGAATCAAGGGGATTTTTTGCGTATTTCTTTGCAGGGATAAGAGTTCAAGATTCAGAGACAAAAAGGTAGTGCAACTTAAATTACAGAATGCTAATACATAGGAGGCACCGGCTAGAACTGAACCATGATTAAGAGCTATCCATACGGATTTGGAACTTGACGTTTAGGCACGAAGGATCTAGTTCTATACAACGAAGGTCCTCCAAAAGCTGATGGGCAATATTTCGAATGGAACCCAATCCATTTGCAAAGCTCTTTTTCAACAAAGAACCTTTTTCAATGAGTTGATTAATGAAATGGGCTATTTGTAATAATAGGTAAAAGTTTTTCATGGCTCTCTCGTTTGTCGAGTAGAGGTGTTCTAGCCGGTAGCCTCCGTTCTTCTGCATATTAAATCCTTGATTCTCAATTTTCCATCGCAGCCTCCCGCCGTAATTGGCTATTTGTTGATGGTTTTTCTGCGTAATCGGAATATCCGTTAACCAAACATATTTTGTTTTTTTGCCATTTCTCTTATCTTCATCACACTCCAAAACATGAAAGATTCTATCTTCACTATAATGCTCTAAAGGGCTTACCCATGCATAATGTTGGATTATTCCTTCCTTAAATCTTAGTTTAGATTTGTTCTCCGGATGCAGTTTCTTTATCCTCCCGTACCAGTCATAAACATCCGGCATTGATCCTTTCTTAAACGTAATCACGTAACTCCAACGATTCTGTTTACATAGATCCATCACCGGCCTGTTCGCATACAAGCTATCCATTGATAGACATATCTTTAACTGAGGATATGTCTTTTTTAACCGTTTTGCTAATCGGAAAAAAGCATTGTATTCACAGTCCTGTTTCTTTTTATCAGGCTGTTTTTCTATGAACTCTGTCTCCAAACTGAGCGAAAGTCCGTTATAAAATATCAGCTTTGCTTCCAATACATGATGATAGTAAATCTTCACTCCCGGCCGTATCTCTTTGACCAGACATTTCTCGCAATGCTTTTCTTTAAACCAATATTGTCCCGTTCCATCTATCGCTACCAACCAGTATCTTCCTAATAATCTATATTGCTCTAAACATCTCATCCTTAATATTCTTTTTACCATTTTTTCTCTAAGACCGGACAACGCTTCCGGCTGCACCCGGCTCATACTGTATTTTAATGTATCTCCATGAGGCACATTCTCACACTCTGCTTGCCCCAAATAATTCAGGTGTTTTAAAAATCTATCGCTTTTAAACCGCCATGTGACCTGTCGCCGTGATTCTACTTTCGTCAGAAACATTAAACATCCTAACCAGATAATTAATGGTAACGGATAGGTGATCTTGGTGGGATCTCTTGGATCAGGGATACTCTTCATCCATTCATGTATCTTAGGGAAAAAAATGATGCACTGTCTTATGAAAGATCTTTTGCATCTTATACCTCTTTCTTCTTATAATTGTTTTTTTTCTTTAAACTTCTTGTCTCTCACATACCCCCTTAAGATTTGTCTTTGTATTTCGTTCATCTGTTTCATAACCTTTCTTATCCTTTTATATTCCCTTATCCACTCCCGTGTCTCTGCCAACATGTCCTTTGGGACATATATCGTATGCGTCTTCTTATTTTCCTTCCATGTGAGATAATATGTTGGATGTCTCTTGCCTTTAGCACATGCACAGTTAGGATACCCGCATACTCTTCCTACCAGCACTAAGCTGCTACTCCCCAAAAACGGTGTTGGCCCCCCTAATTTTTTAAGTAGGGTTTCCCTTCTCTTCTTATAATAGTTAATAGACATTTTTTGCTTCATATAGGTTAAGTATATCAACTCACCCGATTTTGTCAACAAAAATCTTCTTGCGAAGAAATATTTTTTGACAGTTTATCCATTGTGCGCCAGAACAGCGCATATATGCCTGCTTAGACAGATTTATAGGTGCGAAGAATTATTGATTCTTCAGAGCTGAGATTTTTGTGGTTGGGGAATTATGAAATGAAAAACGTCTACTTTAAATTTTAAATCTGCAGGGATAAAAAACAAGGCGGAGAGTTCCTTACCGGCCATTACCAATTCCTGCAAACAAAAAAGGCCTATTTTGGGCACATATTCATTTTAATAATTTATGCGTGGTTGTAAGTTGCTGCAATAGAAAAGCTTATTAGTAGATAAAAATAATGGCGGAGGAGGTAGGATTCGAACCCACGGTACCGTTAAGTACAACGGTTTTCAAGACCGCCGCTTTCAACCACTCAGCCACTCCTCCGAATAGCTATACTGCACTACTTATCAATGTGTTACAATTATCTATACTCTTTATTTCGCTTCTTATTTTTATCTCTGGTGACCAATAGGTGTCCATTCTCTTACCAAAAACATCAACTGCACGCCTTTTATGGTCTGGTGATAAATGGGAATATCTCAATGTCATCTCAATGGTCTTGTGCCCCATCAACACCTGCACCGTCCTTATATCTATACCAAACATTACAAGATACGATGCATAAGTATGCCTTAAATCGTGAAAACGAAACTCATTTATACCAGAATTTTTTAATGCTGTCTCGAAGTTTCTTCTAAGATTTATATTTGGCTTACCATCCTTATCACAAAACACGTATGGACTTTCGGGGTCTCTTTGCATTGAACTTAAGGTTTTCATTACAAGATCATCCATATGAACTTCTCGTTTTTCGTTATTCTTTGTTTCTAACAAATAAATAATACCCTTATTTAAATCTATATCCCTCCATTGAAGACCAAGAATCTCACCCCTTCTCATGCCCGTATGCAGTGCAACAATAACAATATTCCTTAAGGCATCATCACAATTATCAAGCAGCCTTCCAATCTCATCCTCTTCAAGATAGCGAAGTCTTTGATTATTTTCTTTTAGGAACTTCACCTTTCTAACAGGGTTATCTTCTGCTCTTTCCCATTCTATTGCTTTATTAAATATAGACTTTAAACACGCAAGCTCTCTATTCACAGTGGCAGGCGACACTTCTTTCCCTCTTTCCATCTTGTATCGTTCAATCATCAATGGGTTTATATTATAAAGATACTTACCGGCGAAATGGGTCGAGAGGTTTTTTATCAGAATTACATCCCTTACTACTACCATAGGCTTTTTGTTTAGACGTGAGTGAAGCTCGAGATAAGTCTCGGAGAAATCTTCAAATTTGATCTTCTCGTTCTTCTTAATGTCCAAGAACTTTCCCTCAGCAATTTCTATCTTCCTCTTTTCCAAAGCAAGTTTAGCAACCCTTTTATTAGGACCTGCCTTCTCTCTTCTTCGTTTACCTCTTACATAATAGTCGATATACCAGCCATCATCTTTTTTAAAAACACCCATTTATCACCTCATCATAATATTGTTTAAGTTGCCGACTGAAGCTATTTTACAACATTTAAAGCTTATTGTCACTATTAATTTACAACGTTTTCCTTCCTCTCCTCAAGCCATGTATCTATCTCTTTTATATCGAATTTTACCAGTCTGCCTATCTTGTAAAATGGGATCTGTCTTTGCCATACCCAACACCTCAAAGTGTTAACGGGAATGTCCAGATAGATAGACAATCCCTCCACCCCTATCAATCTTGCTCTTAATTTCTCTATATTGATAACTTTATTCTTCAATGATAGCCTACTTGTTATCCCTTCGTTTAAATCTATTTGCATATTTACCAAAAAGCATATATAACCCCTCGGTGCTCTTGTCATTCAATCTATCAAATTCATTATTCATCTTCTCTTTGGTAGGCTTCCGGAGATATTTATTTGCAGCTTTTCGCTCCAACTTATTCAACTTGTGAATGTTCTTATGCAATAGCTCCCAGGAAGATTCCCGATGTCTTCTTTGCATAGAGTAAAATAGCTTATGACAGTGGCGACACGCATACTTTTCAAGTCCAGGTGAGTAAAGATCGTTTACCATCTTCATACAGGACGGGCATTGAAAGTACAATCTAACGCCACCAAACTGTGTATTTATTCCCGTGAAATATAACGATGTAGTTATGGAGATCTTATCATCAGAACCTAATGGGGTTATATTAGACGTAATAGAAAGTCTATTGAATTGATTCAGTGCATCTTCCTTGGCGAATTTGCCTTCTTTCAGCATCTGATATACGTTTATCTTTGGGCAATACTCAATTAATTGGCTCATTGGTCTTCTTCCTTAATATTTTGGTTAACTTCTGTGATTTGGCTGTTTTCCTCACTTTTATCCGGCTTTTCTTTAAGTTCTTTTTGGTACTTTCTACCGTCCTTTTTTAGATCCTTGAATAGTTTTCTACGGTACTTCAAGTCTTGATAAAGCTGTTCAAAATCACCTTCGGTAAAGCCCTCAGTGCTCTCTGACGCCATCTTTACTCGTTGTTCAGAGTTCTTCACAGCCTTCTCAAGATAATACATTTCTTCCTCAGACATTCCTCGCTCCCGTTTGGCGAGTTCTAATCTACCGATTGTTTCAATTGTCAATGGGTCAGGGCATTGGGTTCCAAAAGGTCTTTTATTAACATTCATTCTAATGTTCCTTTCCTATATATTCGTATCCACCCATCTTACGTCTACCCCTTATAGGGGGGTAGACTCGTATGAATGAATGGAACTTTCGTTTATATTCGTCTTTTTGGTGTTTATGAACGAATCCCCATAGGGAAAATCTGATACATTTATTTGCGTGTATTGCTCTGACATATACGAATCTAATTATTCGTTTATATTGATGCATAAATGTATCTATAGCTTTGCATGCCATCTTGTATTTTTCCCTTTGCCTGCTTTGAATATTCTACTTTTACTATCAAGTCTTTTTAAGGCTATATCAATTTTTGTCCTTGAGACCTTGCTCTTCTTCAAGTATGTCGTTAATTCGTTGCCAGATTTGGGACACTCCATCAAAGCTTTTAAGACTATTTCCTCGTTCATTGCGGTTTCTTCTGCGTTTTCATCAATATATCGCAATTCAGTAATGGGATATGAATCAGAAACCATATCTAATTCTTCAGATTGAATTCTTGTATAAGAACAATCAAATCCTGGACGATATCTATGAAACACCTTCATTTTGACAACACCATTTGGTTCCTGTTTTATACATAATAAATTCTCCCATTCACCATTAAAAGCTGATGAGCCCCTTAACCAGTTACCATGATAATTAGGCTTTTCAACTTTGTGTCCTGTATGATGGACGATAAGTATTGTGATGTTTTTGTTGCGTATTTCTTCGCGTATTTTGTTAAGAATAGGAGCCATATCCGAAGATGAATTTTCATCGTTCTCATGAGAGCGACTAAAAGTATCAAAAATAACTACATCCGCTTTTGACTTCTCAATATCATCACGTATCTTATCCATGTTAGTAGCAAGATTAATAGCAACAGCATTGGACATATAGAAATTCTTGGGGAAACCTTTACCTTTTAACATATGTTTAACTTTTGCTTTGAGCTCCCCTTGGTGGTCCTCTAATGCAAAATAAAGCACTTTTGATTTTTTAGTCTTGTATTCGCCTAGAAATGGTTTTCCTGTTGTTAGACTGAGTGCTAATTCTATAGCTATAGTTGTTTTTCCCGCCTTAGCTTGTCCTGTTATGAATGCGAGGACTCCCTTACATAGAATATTTTCAATCAACCATTGAACACGTTTATCCTTTATCTTTCCTATGGATTTATATCCAAAACCTTTATTTACTTCTCCAATCATTATCTCCTCGCAATCTATCCCTTATCAGATTTAATGCTTTGTTATACGAATAAATGTTAGTTATTGCTTCTTTGTTTATAAAATCCTTCTCAAGCTTAATGACATCGTTTTTGTACTCTGTCGGGTAACCTATTTTGATGGTTTTGCGAATTGAATTACCCTGGGCAAAGATCTCGCAGCTACAATCTGGAATCTCTGAAAGTATTAAAGCTGCTAACTTTAGCTCCGTTGTTTCGTATGTATGGTTCTGTAATCTTAATTGAATAGTCATTTCCTTATCCTTTCAATCTTGCCTTAAAACAAAAATAGCCAAGACTTTTATCAAATCTTGGCTACCTTTGTATCACAGGTTATGATTTAATTCACAACCACTACAATATTTTTGTGGTTAACCTTTATTTATTCATTAACCCAATTCTTTCCAATGTTTTTTTTAGGACTCCACTATGGTCAGGATAAGGATAGTTTTCTTCCACTATACTATTATTTGCTGCATCTAAAATGCTAAATATTTCTCTTGGTGCATCTGGTTTGCTGAAGTCATAACCAACTATATCCAGTCTTCTCAATAAATTCCTCAAATTCTTTTGTTTTGAATCAACCTTATCATCTAACAAAAAACCTTTCCGCTTAACACTTTCACCTAGTAGGTTAAAGAACTTCGCATCTTCTTCCGCCTGTGCTACCTTTATCCTGTCCTTTACAAAAGAAAAATACAAAAATTCTTTATCAAAAGCAACGAGGTCAAAAATACTTAAATCGCTACCTTTTTTTGCCTTAGCAATTGCAATATCAATAGTCTCTTTATACTTCTCTTCATATTTCTTCCTTTTATACTCAATATACTGCCTATGATACTCATTAACAACGTATAGCAAACTTGAAAACATCAGCTTCTCTTTTTTGCTCTTTGCATTATTACAAGATAATTCTAACCCTCTAATCAAAGTATTATACTCATGACGTTTATTGCCATAAATAAATTCATATACAGACATTACATCTTGTTTTTCTGCACGCTCAAAAAAACAGTTTACACCTACTTTCTTATGCATCGGTGTTCGTGCTTTACGTATTATCTTTTCTTTCCCTGTCTTCGCCATCATATCTCATATCTTATTTTTTACAGTAACATGCTTTTACCCCTATTATACCATACAGATGTTAGCACTCCAAATTTTACGTTAGAAACAATGAAAATCAATAGATATAGGAACAGTTGAAAAATATAAAGATCTAACACTGAGAGATAGTTAATTGACGAGATATATTTCAGCTATCGCAAGATTATTTATTCCTTGGGTAAATAACCTTAATATTTTTTATCCCTGCTGATTCCAGTTGTTGTTTCATGCTATTTATTGTGGGCATTATCATTTTCACAGGAATATCAATGGGTAAACCGGGAACCGGCGAATTTTTGCCGGCTACACCAACAAACGTTACTCTTGTATCAAAACCATCAAGATTTACATAGGAAAGATATACACCCATTACCGGTTGATTACTAAACACTGCGGAAAAATTCTTATCATGCTGATCGCCTGTAGTACTTTCCGATCCAAAGAGAATCCATTTTCCCCATTTTTTTGGATTTGAATTAGCCGTTGCTTTACAAGTATTATGGTTATAAGTCTTTGTTATTATGTTCATAGCGATCTTTTTGCCAGACTTTCCTGTAAGCTCATATATACAAAAAGCATAATAGTTTTTTGCATCACATTCAGCCTGTATTAACGCCAGGTTAATAATAATTGTTACTATAAATAAATAGATTAACTTTTTCATATTATTTCTCCTTGTTTCTTCTTCGCCACTTTTTCCTCACATCTTTAGTTATTATAAAACAAATAAAATATTATGTTTCTCCACATCTCTTGTATATTTAGAACTACAACCCTACCTTAGGAATATATTTCTTTTTAAAACGTCGCCCCTCATCTGAAATATTCTTTATTAACTTACCACTAATATCTCTCAACTCAATCATATACTTATTCCAAGTATCATGATCATTCCTCCTGATCTCAGAAAAATCAACAAATCCTTTATAGATAGTACCATCAAAATCTTTACATATAAGCGAATAGAAACCTGGTCTTGAACATTTAATTTCTGTAATTTCTAGAAGATAAGAGGAGACATCAACATAATCGGTTGATTTATTCTCAAATCCAAAACCTTTAATAAATTCAATTATTTCTATCCTATCTTTCCCGTCGCTAACACCAATTCTAACTTCACATTTTCCTACACCAACAAGTCCACCATCTTTTAACACTTCTACAATAATGGTAAAAGGCGGAAAGGTTTTCAAAAGGGTATCATCACTTTCGCTATGACATGCTGAGCATAAAAAGCTGCTCACCAACACTATTAAAATTAATAAAGATATTAGTTTTCTCATATTATTTCTCCCCATCTCTTGCTGGCTACTTCTTCACGTCTTCCCTCTATTAATCTATTTCTCCACTCCTTTTTAGTAGAACCAAGTTATTTAATCCGCTTTGCTCTGGTAATTACAAAATAACGAGATGTGGACTTACACGATTGAATAAAATCATCTCCTATAACCAATATCTCGACAGCATCATTGCCTGGTTGTCCTATAGCTCTAATTACGGGTGGCATTCCATATGTGGGTTTTCCAGGATGGGAAGAAAGTTGCTTCTGAACGTGATATACCGTATCATCAGGAATAACTTCCTTTTTAGCTAAATCATAAACTCTGGTTCTGGTTATTTTATATTCTTCTACATAATAGGTTATTTCGTAGCTACTCTCACTTTTCTTCATATTTCCATCAGCATAAAAATAGGACTGAACATCCCGAGTCACAATTGTATACGGTTTGAAAGCCGAAGAACCCAAGATTTCATACGTTATTTCCTCTATAGACTTTCGGTGTACCTGGCTATCGGCATAAATGTTAAAAGCAATAAGGTTAAACAAAGAAAAGATAATTATAACAATTACTTTTTTCATGTTATTTCTACTCATCATTTTTATCACTCCCATTCCCGGGGTTATGCCCCGAGTCCCAATCCCATTTGTTTTCCATAGCATTATATTCCTGCTTAGAATTATCAGGTTGATACGACCAATCATTATTCATGGCATTGTATTTCATATTCCAACTGCTATTTTCAGGCACTGTCTCCCAACGATTTTCCATGGCGTTATACTCTTGCTTGCAATATCCATTAAGAGCTAATGGAATCAACACAAGCAAAAATACCAACACCATTAGTTTTTTCATAATGCCCCCTTATTCGTTCTTTCACTTATTCCGCGTTGTCCCTGAGTTGGCATGGTGGGGTTACTGCCATAATATATAACTTTGTTATCAACGAAATACACGTAGGTAATAGTAGGAACTAATTTATAACCAGTAACTTCGCTATACAAACTTTCTCTATACATAAATGACTCTAGAGCTTTACCATCCTGACCTTGGACTGCTCCTGATTGAACAGGATTACCGCACTTTGACAATACTTCTTCTTTTGTCATCCCCAAAGAGAGCTTCGGAGTTACTCTGGAAGTTGTTGCACATCCACTTACCATTATTATAACAGCTATTAAACAGATCAGTCTTTTCATAATATTTTCTCCATAACTTGAAGTTAAGCAATCTAGCTTATCTGCACTCGTTAAAACATTTTTGTTGGTTATCTACTGTTTCTCAGAAAATAATTCCCCAATACTGTCCGCTATCTTACGTGCCGTATCTATGAGAGTATCATGTGCCACATACATTGGATTATGTGGTTGTGGTTGAGTATAAGTGCCGCTCCACAGAATCTTTCCCGTCGTTGTGTCAATAACCCTGGCAGTTGCATTGGCAACAGCCTGACCTTTCATGGTTGAGTTTACAATTACAATGGTTCTTGTCTTTGTAATCTGACCTAATCTCATATATTCTTCGTTATTGAGAATTGTGGAAAAATCTAAACCACGCTTATCAACCATTTGAGATACAGTTGTCCTCTCAACGACATTATATCCCATGCCTAGGAGTTCAGTCGCAATCGCATCAGGAAGCATAAGATTATTTGTTCCGCCAATCTTTGCTGGTACAACAGCAATAGGAATAGATGCATCTATTACATGATGTTGTCGGTAGTAGGTTTTAAGTTGTGGAGTACCTGAACATGAGGAAATGACGAGTGCAATCAAGCAAATGGATGTGATACGACATATTCTCATGATTTTTCTCCTTCAATCCTTTTATATTCAAACTTTATCATTAATAAAGATTTATTTTATTTTCAATTTACCAGAGCTATTACTATATTCTTTTACTCTTCCTCTATTATCAAAGGTCACATAGTCATAGCCATAAAACCACATATTACTAATTATACTTGTTGGCGTTCCCTGTATACGCCTAACATCTGCTTTTGTATAGCCAATTGCAAATTGTGGGGATTGACTATTAATTTGTGATTCTAACTGTTGTTTACGAGCCAGTAACTGTTCCTTAGATAATGAACTTAAATCAGGCTGCTGAGATTGATTTTTACCAAATAATATATTATCTAATTCTGCATCCCTTGAACTTTGCTGCTGTTGCGTTGTAGTAGTTGGAGTCATGGATGGTTGTTCGCTTTGCACATTACCAAACAACATTTGCTCTACTTCTGCATCAGAAAATTTATTCTGTTGACTATGGTTAGTTATAATAACATAAACAATACTCACCGCTATAGCTATGCATACTAAGGAGATAATTATATGCAATACAACCTTTGCATACTTATATCTTAAAAGAAATACAGCTATTGAACTCAGAAGAACAATACCTATTGCAATATTTAAATTATTCTTATTTACCATATAAACAACAATGGAAAGAATCAGACCCGCAATAGAGTATATTTTCTGGCTTAAATTGAACTTATCAAAATCTATTTTCATTATTTCTCCCTTATCTTTCACGAACAACTACTTCTTCCTGCTATCAAAATAATCTAATATGTAATACAACAACGAACCCAGCTCACAAAGAATTACTACTGCTATTATTCCAGGTAGATAATATATTATATTTTCTACGATAATTGGATTTTCAATAATCTCATTAAGATTGGTATTTTTAATAAACAAACACACTAGTATAATGATTACTGAAACGCAAAGTCCTATAAATACTTTGAAAGCTCTATTCTTTGAAAAGGGATTAACCTTATAATCAGAGAACAAATATAGTGCTAATACAGTAGCTGATATCAAACCAACCATTCCTGCCATATATTTTGGGGAAGAGGTTGTCAAAGAAGCATAAGTAACTAACAATATTAATCCCAGAAAGATAAAGCCAATTACTACTTGGATGTTATTTAGTTTCATATCTTGCCCCTATTACCATGTTTGTATCACTTGTTAACAAAACTCTATATCTTTACTTTCTGTCTGAAGCTCCCAGTATGAGCCCGACAATTCCAGAAAAATTTAAGCTAAACTCACACTCTTAAAAAACCCCATTTTGCGATAGCCATGCAATAATAACTATTAAAGCAATAATGGTTAATGGCCATATAAGACCTAATAATGCTCCTATTATTGCCGCTGGAATCCATCCAAAACAAACACCACCAAATAAACCATAAGTAGCTATTGCATAAATATAAACTGGAATAAATACAATTACTGCTGTTATCCAAAAACCAATCTTATACATCAAATTTCTCCCTTCTTTATTCTGTCTGCTTTCCTCTATCCATGTATCTATGTCCTCTTGTCTAAAACGTATTAGTCTTCCTATCTTGTAATAGGGAAGTTTATTACTATTTATGTAACATATTTATAGTATACTTTTTACAATATTCGGAAATAAGAGGGTGCATTCGTTCTGGAAGTTCAAAAGGTTGATATTTACCATTACTAAACTCTATATGCGATTCCCGCCAAAGAGTTGTTTTAGTTAAAAAGATTTGTTTAATTTCGGAAATAGAAATAAAGAAAGCATCTTTTGTTTGCGAAAGCACATCGTTTAATTTTGAAGAATCAGGCGGTATCATATGCTCAGCTTTACTTTCAAGAGCTTTTCGTTTAATGCTGCGTGCTATTAATGATGGAACAATCCCTACAGACATCCAAACATCAGCATTTGGCAATTTGGAAAGTTTTGACCTAGGCCAAGGTATGAAGTATATGCCTTCTGAAAGAAAGAACCAGTCCCCTATCGCATCACGACCTAAATCACCTATAGTTGCCATGCCTCTAGTATGTAGAATGTCTTTCTTTGCATCTTTTTCAAATAATTCTCCACAATGTTTGCATTTAATTGCCTCATCTTGTATTTCTTCTGCACAAAATTTACACTTTTTCATTTTTAACCTCTTATATAAAATATTCTCATTTATTCAAAACTATTTCTCAAAAGAAAATAATTTTATCTCGTCATTATCAACATTAGTTAATCTTATATCCAGAGTTTCGCCGTCTTTCATTCTATCCAAAAACACTACTCCGTTTAAAAGACCATTAGGGGACACTCTTTCATCCTTTATTTCCTTATACATATAATCATTCTTCATGCTTTTATTCGCATTAGATGATCCAACTCCGTCAACAACTGCAGGTATTAATAATGGCCAGATAAATATTCCAGCAACACCGTAGGTTGTAGCTCTTCCAGCAGTATTAAATGAACACTTCTCAGCTACTTCTTCAGCCGGGGCAGTTTGCTTACTCATCATTCGTTTCTTGAACCCATAAGTGTTTGTTGTTCTATTATCAACTAATATATAAACAGGTTGGTAATTCTTATGAACATCTTCTACTCCGAAAACATCCTTTGATTCTTTAGCGTCTAAGAACTTAGCTGCCACTTTAAGCCCATCTTGATTCTGATATGCATCATATGTGGTTACATCCGTAGATGGTAATCTACTAGCATTATAACCCGCACATCCCTGCATTAATAATACAACTACTGCTACTACCATACATATTGATTGTTTCATTTTAATTCCTCTCCTTTTGCAGATACTCTTGTATCCTTGCTTTTGCTAATCTTGACGGATTGAAACCTCTCTCCCATCTGCTAATGGTAAAGACAGAAACACCTATCTGTTTTGCGACATCTTCCTGAGATAACTCTTTTTCTTTACGGTGATCTAGTAATCTTTTAATGGAATCTTCCACAACAGCCTCCTCTTCCTATGTCTTGTTCGTATGATGTTCCCCCTTTCACAAGCCTCTATAATAGACACTACTAGTAATATGTCAAGTATTATGACAAAAAGAGAAGGGGTTTTACCCCCTCCATCCACATTGTATAGTTATCTACTATTGTGCTTTCTTCTTATCGGCTATCTAACTATCTATCATAAAGTTTGCGTATTGCTATTTGGTTTCTTTCCAACCAGGGATTTCCCCTCGCTCTTGGACTGCATTGACGAACTCATGGTAGATGTCGGATACACTGTCCTAAAGAAAGTTCTTCCTCGCTTACCGTCTTTGTCTATCTCCGCCATTTGGTACCTTGTGCTCACCAAATATTCCGTTATCTCTTCAGCACAATATGGGCATTTCTTCATATCATTCTCCTCATCTCAGCTACGATCTACTATTCCTTTAATATCCTCATACATGGTTTGAGATGATGTTATCTCATCCATTCTACCGCCGTAATAACCATATAACAAACTGACTTCTCTAACTTTCTCCATTACATACGCAAGGATTATTACCCCTACAATATTCACACCTGGAATTAGGGCTAATATCCATCCCAAATAATATATCCATATTCTGGGCTTTTCACATTTATCTAACTTTCGTTTCATTTCGTAATATCTAGTTGTTTCTTCTTCCGTATATTCCATCAGGCTACGCCTCTTTCTCTTGCTATTATTCTCTTTATTTTTTGTTTATCCATTTACATCCCTTTTCTCCTTAGCTCTTCTCAGTCCTGCTCCTATTAATCCAATAAGCCCAATTCCAAAGAGTGCATATGTTGATGGTTCAGGCACAGCTGTGACAAGATAGCTAGCACCCCATAAAGAGGGTGTTGCATCTTCTTGAGATGAATTAGGCACTTCAGCCCAGCCACCAAGCTCATCATTGCTTCCTGGAAAATTAGTAGTAAAACCAGTTCCAGCAGTAGCTCGGTTCCCTCCGTATAGTTCAATAACCATGCCTTGGGATTTAGGATATCCACCAGATGTTCCTGTTGAACCAAACAATGTGTGAAATTGAGTAACAGGTGTAAAATTAGCAATACTTGGGGTAACACCAATATCGGTTATTCCAAAATTTGTCCACAATTGGGTTACCTCCGCCGATGTCCCGTATCTATATCCCTCAAAATCACCACCGATGCCAAATTGTGACGAAACATCATCATATGACCTGTTTAAAGTATTGCTAAAATCCAACCAATCAAGAGCTGTTGAGGTATCCCGTGTGTTATTTCCCATATCTACAATCACTGCTTGAGCTTGAACCGCAAACATAATTATGGATAGCATCAATACCAATATAACAATAATTCGTTTCCCCATACTTTCCCCACCTCCTTATCAATAAGAAAAGACAACCCACATGTTCTGAGAGTTGCCTTTACATAACTTAAATGATTACTACAGTCACTTGTCCACTCCGTTGTGGGTATTGCTAAAGACGTATTATAACACCGAGGGTGAAGTTGGTGCAACGGATTAATGAAGTGTCCTGGGATTACTCACTCCACGACCTCACTTACATTCGGTCTTGTCGTTCGTAATATACATATAAAGCAGTTTCCAGGAAAATTTGCACTACCGTGAGAGACGGCTTTCTTACCCTTAACCCCGCACTAGACCCCCGAGGCGATTTTGTAGGCGGCTCAATTATAATACGCTTAAAAGTGGTGTCCATAAGGTGTCCATAGCCCGTCTGCTTTGATACAAATCCACACCAATAGACACAAACAAAAAAATCTCGCAACCCATTGCAGTTAAACATAATTACTTCATTTGCAATACATTACGAGATTTTATCTTATCGGTTTTCAAGACCGCCGCTTTCGACCGCTCAGCCACTCCTCCGGCTAATTATCACGCTAATATTTACACCATAACTGCATCTTGGTCAACAATTAATATTAAAACATATCAGGAAACACAATACTCGAAAAGCCGGGGCCTTCTGCAGCTTCACTTTCATGTTCACATCCCTCATGCGATTGAGTTTTTGTGTCATAAGCTGTCTTTTGGTTCGCACAGCTACTTAAAAACAGCATTATTATGATAATACCAAAGTATCGTATAAACATTTTTCTTTCCCTAATATAAAATGCTACTCAAGATATCCCTGAATAGCATTTTATAAACCTGATTGTCAAACATTACTCGGTATATTTATTCTGGTCAGACATTTCATCGGGCGTTTTTATAAATGAGGGCTGTTTAGTATCGCCATATATAGAAAATCCGGTATCTGTCTTTTTACGAGGCTCTCTATTTCCCATTTTGATCCCAAAATCTCCTGTCATATCTTTATTCAAGTCTTCAAGCGATCTACGTGATGAAATTGAATCAATATCTCCACCTATCGGTGATGGTTCACCATCACTCATGGTGTCAATTTTTTGACTTCTACTTTTATCACGTGCAAAAGAAAGATCGCATATAAAACCTACCGCCACTACTAGTACGAGAACAACAATTAATTTTCTCATATTCATACTCCTTAGTATTTACCTACATGGTACGACCACCCATTTGCGCGAGATTTTCGTCTTCATTTTGCTCCATGTAAGCATTAACATCAGGCTCTTTTTCCCAAACTGGTGTTCCGGTAATTTTCTTTACGTGGGTATAGCAATCGTTCACACAGCCCTGCAAAAAAACAATAACTCCGATAATAGCGATAAGGCTTAAAAGTTTTTTCATATTTGTCCTCTCCTATAAAATTTGTTTATTATTCTTTTACGTTTTCTTCGACTAGATCCTGCCCATCAATAGGACATCTTCCCGGCTCATCAAATGACGCATTACATTCAGGGCATACATACGTCTTACCTGCAAACTCATTTACTGTTGGGCTATCTTCGATAGTAGCGCCTTCTTGAAGAATCTCTGGCCCACCAATCGCATCCGGTCCTTCGGCACAAAAACCAATACTACTCATCATTAACACAACACCTAATAAAACCATTAAGGCAACTATCTTTTTCATACGCCCCTCCGTTGTTTTGGGTACATTTTACTGTTCAAACATGTCCACCCCGCCGGTCTCAGCGAGCTCTTCATCCTGGTTATCGCCCATATACTGATCGACTGTCTGTCTATTCGGATTATACGATTTATCATACTCTTCATTTGACGCGCAACCGCATGCCACAACGATCATACATATCGTAAATAATAGATACAAAGACTTCATACTCCCTCCTTCGTTTCTAACCAATTCCAATTTGTTCTATTCGTCAGCGTCAAAGACCGGGGCAAAAGGTATTTTTTCCATCTCTGAGTATATTGGTCCTTCATCACCGATATCGGTATTTCCCGGATCAGCATTCATTTCTTCATATTGTTCCTGAGCCATATAGTCACCAATATCATAATTTGATTCCGTTATATGGCTTTCACCGTGTTCACGATAAAATGTACATCCGGTAAGAGCAACAAATAATATAAGTATAAGTAGCAAAGTTTTTCTCATTGATTAATACCTATTCCAATCCTGGGGTAAATAAATCTGTTTCACCGGGATTTTCTTCTATGTTAGCGATTTCATTCTCCCGCATCTTTTCATTAAGTGGTTCCGGAAGAGATATTATAGGATCGGACGCACATCCTGACGCATACAAAACAATGAAAACAAAAAGTGTATAGATAACGTATTTCCGCATTGATTAATTATCCTTTTTCAATCTTTTCCATGCCATCCATGTAGTCACGTAATGCTTTAGGTATTGTAATTGTGCCGTCTTCATTTTGATAGTTTTCCAGCACCGCAATAAATGTGCGCGGCAGGGCAAGGCCTGATGCATTCAACGTATGTATAAAATCAACTTTACGATCTTCAGTACGACGATACCGAATACTTGCTCTCCGTGCCTGAAAATCCTCATAATTGCTACAGCTTGATACTTCAAGATATGCTTTTTGGCCAGGAGCCCACACCTCTATGTCATAACATTTTGCTGCTGCAAAACTAATATCTCCCGTGCACAACAGATTTACTCTGTACGGTAACTCAAGAAGTTGCAATATCTCTTCTGCGTCTTGAAGAAGTTTCTCATGTTCATCATACGAAGAATCCGGCTTGACAAATTTTACCATTTCAACTTTATCAAACTGATGCACCCTCGTAAGTCCCCGTGTGTCCTTCCCGTACGATCCTGCTTCTCTACGAAAACAGGGTGTATATGCAGTGTAATACATAGGTAGTTGTGACTCATCAAGTATTTCGTCACGATACATATTTGTTACCGGCACTTCCGCTGTTGGAATCAAATACAGATCATCTCGTTCAAGTTTATACATATCGTCGGCGAGTTTCGGTAATTGTCCCGTACCGGTCATACTCGCACCGTTAACTATAAATGGCGGAAATACTTCTGTGTACCCGTGTTTTTTAATGTGTACATCAAGCATAAAACTAATGAGTGCGCGTTCAAGTTTTGCGCCAATACCTTTAAAAAGAATGTAGTGGCTACCGGTAATCTTCGTGCCGTTTTTAAAATCTACCAACCCAAGATTCTCGACAATATCCCAGTGCGCTTGAGGCTCAAATGCGAATGACGGTTGCACCCCCCACTCCTTAATAATCTTATTCGCTTCCGGGGGATTTCCTACTGGCGTTGACTCATGCGGAATATTAGGCACAGTTAACAGTAAATTTTTTAGGTTCTCTTCAATGTCACGAAGCTCAGCATCAAGTGTTTTAACTTCTTCCCCGACATTTTTCATTTCCTGCGTTTTTTCTGCGGCATCCCGACCGGATTTCTTTAACGCGCCGATTTCTTTAGAAACAACGTTGCGTTTGTTCTTAAGCGTCTCAACATGACTCATTATCTCTCGTCTTTTCTGGTCAAGAGCAAGTATTGTATCAGTATCAACTGTTGTTGATCTGTTTTTATTGCTTTCTATTACCTTAGCAGTATCTTCTCTGATACTTTTAATATCTAACACACCTAGCCTCTTCCTTCATACATCTTTCTCAGGCGATTTTTCATTTTTTGCGAACGAGTATCTTCTTTTTTAATAGTTGTATCTTTTTTATCAGACTTCCTTTTCTTAGATACCGTTGGGGCATCACCCATTGTCTTGCGCCACATTCTGTATATTTTCCGTTTCAATTTCACGATCTGCTTGTTTTGCCTGACATTGACATCAATCAATTTATTGACCGCTTTTACAAACGCTTTCTCGTTCTCATCGAGCTTCTGTTCTTCCTTGATTATCTTTCCGATCTTCTTGTCCGTGTTTTTCTTGTCCTTAGACACCTTCTTTATAAACCGTGAATAACATCTACCTTTACACTCAAGCGCCTTAAGCCTTTCCACGATCTCTTTTTGATTCTTTTCTACAACAATCAATTTATCTTCAACGCTTTTAAGATTATTGTTGTTTGATGTCGGAGCATATTCGTTCTTTTTGCAGGATATTACAAAGAATAGTGAAACTGCAAGGGCAATATATATCGTATGTTTTCTCATTTTTATCTCCTCAATTATCGCACGGAATAATAACAAGTTATAGTGGCCGCGTAAACAAAATAAACTACTTGTTCAATTATAGCACTGCATATCAACTCAGCAATTCCGCAACAAAGTATTTTAGCTCACCATAAGTCATTCTATTTACGATATTTTAGTGGTAAACGCCTTGTATGAGCAAATTCGCATTGGATTCGAAGTATTATGTTGACATAAAAACTGA
>JAVCCP010000009.1 GCA_030765405.1 Candidatus Ancaeobacter aquaticus
GTTACAAAAATGGATACGAAAGAAATATTTCAACCGTTGCAGAATTTGCGGAGTGCAATATTTGTATTTTGTCTGTGGTGCATACTCGGTGTACTATTACTTGCATTTATTATTGCAAAAACGATAGCTAAACCGATTGAACTATTGCAGAGTGATGCCCAGAAAATCGGGAGCGGAGATTTTGAACATCCAGTTACAATTACGGGCACTGGTGAAGCAAGAGTACTTTCGAAAGAATTAGATTCAATGAGAATAAAATTGAGAGATTTCCACCTCATTATGGAGGCAAAAATACAAGATAAAACAAAGGAGCTAAAATTTGCCATTGATAACATCAGCAAACAAAAGGAAGAGGCTGAGGATTCCAAAAATGCTATGCTTAACCTCGTTGAGGATATTCAAATAAAACAAAATCAGTTAAGGAACGCTGCAAGTGAATGGCGCAAAACCTTTGATTCAATAGAGGATTTAATTTCAATACATGCAAGAGACCAAACGATATTAAGAGTCAACCTCGCATTTGCTTCAGTTTTCAAAAAAAGTCCGGTAGAAATTATTGGGCATAAGTGTTATGAATTGTTTCATAAAAAAACTAAATCGCCCGTTTTTTGTGAGCTTGAAACAGTTTTTGCAACAGGCGTGAGTACATCTTTTGAAGCATATGAGCCGTTATTAGGAATGCATTTTGAAGTAACGATGTCTCCAATATTTGATGATAAAGGTGATGTGAACGGTGTGGTGCACGTAGCCAAAGATATTTCAAACCGCAAAACTCTGGAAGAAGAGTCAAAGAAACATCTCAGAGAATTAGAAGTATTCTATAAGGCAAGTGTAAACAGAGAAGAGCGGATTGTAGAATTAAAAAAAGAGATAAAACAGCTACGATCAGATATGGATAAAATTACAAAAAAGAGCATTGACCGCACGAAGAAAAAATAGATGCGGTATTTTTTTATGACGTTAAGGAGTATGGTGATGTTAAACACAGTGAAAGTGCCAAAAGAATATGAGCCGTTATTCTTAAAAGCGCAGGATATAGTCAGTAGCTATTTTTTAGAAAAAAAAGAGAATCCTGAAAAAGGAACAATTGAGATTGATGATGAGAGGTATATTTATGTGCGCGCCGCATCAATGTCAGTTGATTTTTTTGAAACAGTTAAGAATCTTTATAAAGATTCGGGAAAAGAAGAAGCAATTTGCATTGCCAGGCAGATCCTGTACGATGTAGCGTATGCAATTGGGTTATCTGATGCAAAAAATTTCCAGGAAAAATTAAAGCTTAAAACCCCTATTGAAAGATTATCGGCCGGCTTGGTTTTATTTGCTTATGCCGGTTGGGCAAATGTCGATATATTCCCCGAGTCGAAGCCATCGCAAGATGAGGATTTCTATCTTATATATGATCATCCGTACTCATTTGAATCAGACGCATGGAAAAAGTCCGGTAAAAAAACAGATTATTCGGTATGTGTGCTGAACGCCGGATACTCTTCGGGATGGTGTTCGGAAAGTTTCGGAGTTAATCTTGTTGTATCTGAGATCATGTGTAAAGCAAAAGGAGATGATGTGTGCCGCTTTATCATGGCGCACCCTTCAAAAATAGACAAGTATATCAAACAGTATATGCGGAAAGAGCCGGAATTAGCTAAAAATATTTCGAGGTATGAAGTACCGGGATTTTTCAAAAGAAAAGAATTAGAAGATACTTTACGAGAAAAGACTCAGCAGCTTGAGAAATCATTAACTGAATCGGTTAAAGCTCGTGAAGTGATGGTGAGTATGTTGGAAGACAACAACCAGATAAGAGAAGAACTTGAGAATAAATTTGTAGAATTAAAACAGGCAGAAGAAATGCTTATTCAGACCGAAAAGCTTGCGTCTCTAGGGAAACTTATCGCGGACATTGCCCATGAGGTGAATAATCCTCTTATGGTCATATCGGGCAAAGCGCAGCTTGCTCTCATGGAAAAGTTAGACAATGATGAAGTGAACAAAAACCTGAAAATTATCATGGACCAATGCATGCGTGCAAAAGATATTATTCAACGGTTGCTTACATTCTCAAAACCGAGTCATGGGGATCTAAGCATTGTGAAAATTGACGAAAGCATAGAATTTATTCTTAAGCTTCTTGAACACCAGTATTACCTTTCGAATGTAACGATAAAAAGAAATTATTGTTCGCCAATCCCGGAGGTGCGTATTGATGAGAAGAAGATGCACGAAGTATATATAAACCTGCTCAAAAATGCTGCCGAAGCCATGGGCCCGGACGGCGGTACGATAACGATAAATATACGTGCAAAAGAGAAAAATTTATACATTGAGTTTGTCGATACCGGATCAGGAATGACAGATGAAAGTAAAAGTCGGGTTTTCGAGCCGTTTTATACGACAAAAGAAAAGGGTACGGGTTTAGGTCTTTCTGTATGTTACGGTATTGTAAAAGCGCACGGGGGTGATTTGCGCTATGAGAGCACAAAAGAAGAAGGGGCGAAAGCAACGATAGTTTTACCGATACAATAATGTGCCTGGTATTTTACGGGTCTCGGAGAGCTGATATATGAATACAAATGAGGAGAGTATGAAAAAACACATATTAGTTGTTGATGACGAGAAAGAAATACGAGATATCCTGGAAACGTTCTTGGAAAAACACGGCTATACTGTTACCGCAACAGAAAACGGTGCTCAAGCGGTAGATATTATGGAGAGCACGAAAGTAGATTGTATGATATTGGATATGCGTATGCCGGAAACGAGCGGGCAAAGCGTTTTAAAGAAAATGGCCCAAAAGGGTATTGCGGTACCCGTTATAATTTTAACGGGGTCGCAGGATGTTTCTGGAAATTTTCTCGAAATACAGGAAATGGGATATGAGGATATTTTGTTTAAACCAATCGATTTAAATGTGATTTTGGAACTTATACAAAAGAAAATCGGGGAGTAGGTATGCTATGTCACAAAAAAAAGTTCTTATAGTTGATGATGAAGCAGAAATAAGAAATATTGTGAGCACTTTTTTGAGTAAAAAAGGTTTTGAAACAGTAGCGGTTGAAAGTGGCGTACTCGCGCTTTCTCTTTTGGGAAAAGAACGCTTTGATGTATTGGTAAGCGATATTAATATGCCTGCAATGGATGGTGTTGAGTTTTCACGCCGGGCAAAGAAGTTTAATCCCCGGCTTGCTGTTATACTTCTTACCGGATATGGATCGCTCGAAACCGCACAGGAATCTATTCGCATAGGTGTGGCAGATTATATGACAAAACCGGTTGATCTTGAGAAGCTTCTTGAATCTGTTAATAGCTGTATAAAGAGAATAGAAGAAGAAAAAACGGGTGATAGCTATAAAGAAGAGTTAGAAAAAGATCTTGAGGCTGATAAAAAGAAATTTGAAGACATGAAAGATGAAGTGATGTTATTAATTGGCCATGAGCTGAACACCCCGATATCAATCATATCTGCCGGTCTTAGTTATATTACCGATAAAATTGATTCTTCCGGAAAAGGGAGAAAATCAGATGCACAGACACAAAAACGCATTTTAAATAGTGTTGAAAATGGCAGGAGGAGATTGATCACTATTGTGGAAGATATCGTCTCATATATGAATCTAGCCAGAGGCAAAGCACGGATCGAAAAGAAAGAGGTAGTCTTAAACACTCTCTTGACAGCTAATAGTGAAGGGTTAAATCATGTCGTAACAGATGGGAATGGAGTTTTGCAGTTCGAGATAGCAAAAGAAGACATTGAAGTTATAGTTGACCAAGATCATTTTCTTGATGTGGTTACCCGTCTGGTGCATAACACGGTGTTTCATAACCGTGAAAAAGTTAACGTTAGACTGTCACTGTCATCGATCATGAAAGAAGACAAGAAATATGCCCGGATAGAAATACGTGATGATGGAAAAGGAATGGATGAAGGTATCCTTAAAAATATTTTTGAGCCCTTTAATGTGAGTGATATTATGCATCATACTAAAGGACTTGGGTTGAGTATGGCTATGTGTAAAGTTATTGTTGAGTCTCATGATGGGGCGATA
>JAVCCP010000010.1 GCA_030765405.1 Candidatus Ancaeobacter aquaticus
CAGGGCTATGCTATCCCAATGAAGTAATACTCTGCTCCTTCCTGAACGTCAGTCGCAGTAATGTGTGGCACTAGGTCGTGCCACTTGCCTCGCCGTGGCTGGCTCGGCTTTTCTTTGCCCCCTTTTTAGTTTTTATTTTTTACTCTTTGTCTTATACTTTCCTTATAAAGAAAGGTCTTTTATGAAACTATTCAAAGTTTTACTTCTAACAATTTCCATATGTATAATTTCTTCCGCGCATGTCCGAGATTACGCTTACCCTGTTACTGCAGATGTTGAGGATATATGTGGAAGAAATTATTTTTCTGCTGTCCATAACGCTCTTCAAAACGCAAAAAAGTCTATTTTTGTTGTCATGTATTTCATAAATCTTGATCCAAACAAGAATAATGAGGTAAAAACCCTAGTTGATGATCTTGTTGAAGCACATAAACAAAGAGTTAAGGTTAATGTAATTCTCGACAGGAATATTCAATTCAGAAAACAAAGACAAGCAAATCGGAAATTCCATGTTGAAGAAAAGAATAAAAAGGCTTTTGAATATCTGAAAGAAGCAGGTATTGAGGTCTATTATGATACTAACGTTACTTACACTCATCTAAAAGCTATCATAATTGATAAACAAAAAATCATTGTTGGAAGCAATAACTGGTCGGAAAGCTCACTTAAACGCAACAATGAAGCTGGAGTTTTGATTAATTCTACGAAAATTGCAAAAAGTTTCCTTAATTACTTTAATACAATAGGTATTGATTACGAAGAAAGCAAAAAAGACGTTCTCCCCTATCTGCAATTACCCAAAAGCACTCTCACTGGTTCATTGTCTCGATTTATAACAACTAATAACAAAGGATGCTGGAATTTATACCTTTGGTTAGTCAGAAAATACGAACCAGGACAGACAATCGATTTTGATTATAGTCTGGCTGAAGCGGATTTGGAATACGGCGGTGATCTAAACAGGTATAGAGCTCGAATGAACGAAAATCTAAAGAAACTGGATGAGGAATACGGCTTACTCAAAGCAAAATTTGCTTATGGGAAAAATGCTGAGATCACAATGAAACTTTTCAGCACAGCTGAAAAGCAATATTTTGAGATACCAGAAACATTTTGGAAATACGGATGGGACGAAAGATTGCCACTTTCGGCGCAATTCTGCTTATTTATTAACCTCCTCAAATCAGGCCCTAATCAAAAAATATGGTTTGATAGCAAAAAGAGACTCTCTAAAGAATTTAATGTAAGCCATACAATTATTACTAATGGGATGCTTGCACTAAAGAAGTGGAATCTAATAGATATCGAAAGAGGAAGTATTGAAAAGGGTTTCGCTAATAGGCCTGCCAATAGATACAGAGTTAAAAATATTTACTCTCTTGATGATTTCGAAAAGGAATTGAAGAAATTGAAGGATAAATATGGTGCTAATACAGTAAAGCAAGCCAGAGAATTCTCAAAAATAATTCTGGATGAATACAGCTTGGAGCATATTGAAGATATTGCTGTCATGATTAAGAAATATGGAGCTGACAAAGTTGAAGAGGCTTTTAATAAAATCTCTCAATATAAAATTGATAATCCAATGAGATCATTGAGATATGTGGCTGGGATATTAACAGCTAAAGAATAATCTATCTAAATATGGTCTTAACGCTTTTTGAATTACCTTTTATCTGCTACAATTGATAGCAACATGAAAGATATTCTATGAACCGTCGTTACTGGACTATTGAAAACGGTTTGATGCCCGTTATTGCAACTGCAATTCATAACGGACATGATATATGTTTATCACCAGACTCACTATATTCTATCGATGAATCCCAAAGATTGAGAGAAGAAGACCCTTATACTGGAGAGTTTACTAAATGCAGCAACAACAGAGTAATAGTTCACAGTTCCCGCTTTCAATGTGATTTAAACAGACCTAAAGATAAATGCGTATATGTTACACCTGAAGACGCTTGGGGACTGTGTGTCTGGAAAGATAGACCTACGCCCGAAATTTTAGATAAGTTGTACGCGCTATACGATTTATTTTATGCTGACATGCACACATACCTACAAAGTAGTATTCAAAAATTTGGAAAGATAGTCGTTCTCGATATTCACTCTTATAATCATAAAAGAAACGACCCTGATGCACCTCCACAAGATCCAGCGATGTTTCCGGAAATAAATGTTGGGACAGGATCGTTAGACAAAACTAGGTGGGGCTCATATGTCGATTGTTTCATAGATACAGTAGAACAATATGATTTCCTCGGACGAAAACTCATTATTAAAGAAAATGCAGTATTTAAAGGTGGTTATTTTTCACAGTGGATACATAAAACGTTTCCGAATGATGCCTGCGCTCTTGCTATAGAATTTAAGAAATTCTTTATGGATGAATGGACAGGATCATTGTACGAAGATGAATATAGTGAAATCAATAATCTCTTACACTCATGCGTGAAAGAAATACTTAAGGAACTGAAAAACAATGCCTCACAATAACGAGTTTTCCGAACAAACATTCCAAAACGTCATAAATATAATCGGTCAGCGGTTATTGGAAAATAAAAGGGTACGCCGAAAGTTACCTGGCGGGAGAGTGCATATTGATCGAAGACTGCCTTTTTTATGTGTTTTTCGACAGTCACCACACTTATACAAAGACGGTACCGAAAGATTGGTTGTGGGTGAGGCCTCATATGTTATTGTCGATGGAGATACTATCTGGCATGATAAAACAGTTCAGCTGTGCAAACAAATCATTGAAAAACAACAAGAGTGTTTTAGGACATTTCTTATTGTAGAAGTATGGCCCTCTCAAGATAATCAAGAAAACTGTGGCTCCCCTTGTTTCACTATTCACACCTCAGATGATGAATACAGCCCTTTACGCTCTACACTGTTATGCATGAAAAGGGAATTACAGAAAATACATATTATGAAAAAAGCGTGTGATGCTCATATCTCTTACACCTCTTCATCTGTTCCTCCAGGACTATGCAATTTATTTTCAGAAGATGACTTAAAAAAATATAATTGTCACGTTATTGGCCTTGAAGTACCGACACTCTACTTTGATCATAAGAATCATCAAATATACCCCATCGAACTTCAAAAAATGCGCAGGGGTATATCACGTGTTTTTAAGAAAACTTTTTTTGAATTTATCCGGTCGCAAACAGCAAATGTGCCACCACACTATTTAGAGCTCGGCAGAAAAGCAATGGTAAAAGCGGTCTGGGACACTGACAACCGTTTTGCTCTTATTGAACAACTATATGATTATCTTCTTTTATCAACGCCCCTTAATGTTGCTTCCGAACGAAAGAAATATTTTGATTTGGGATATAAAATTGAACCGACTTTTTATTACCGCCCCCTACCCATCGACCCGATGTTGTTAAAGAGACTACTATATAACATTCCTATTGAACGTATTGAAGACCCAATGCTTGAGAATCTTTTCCGTGAAAAGCAGGCCGAACTTGATAATAATCTATCTATGATTATGAATCGCGGCACAGACAAATATTTGTATGGAAGCATAAATACGTATGGGGCTATTGATACGCCTCTTTTACGTTTGGCCCAAAACATATTCAAGAAATATGTATGTAAAAATAATCAAAACTCAAAAAACTCTGTAGATGCAAAAACAATTAAACGATATGTAGAAAAACGCATGCTGCAATATCACAAAGCAGGACATGATTTGAGTGCCAAATGCTATATTAGAAACGATGTGTCGGGAATAATTGTAGTCAAAGGTGATATCTATATCGGATCAGACCTCACTATCCTTGAGGATAGAGTTGACGCACTCATTGCTCATGAAATTGATACGCACGTTTTAACTCACTATAATGCGACACTGCAGCCATTGCAGATGCTTGTGTCAGGGTTTCCTGGGTATGAGGAACTGCAGGAAGGCCTAGGGATTATTGCTGAATATTGTGTTGGCGGATTAAATTCTCACAGGTTAAGAATGCTCGCTGGCCGCGTAATCGCCGCGCATGAGGTTATGAACGGCAAAAGCTTTAATTATATATTTAAACTACTTACGGACACATATGGGTTTCACAGAAAGAATGCTTTTGATATGACAATGAGGGTATGCCGCAGTGGTGGATTGACCAAAGATTGTATTTATTTACGCGGGCTTATGAAGATATTAGATTATTTCAAAGATAACGGTGATATAGAAACGCTTTTTATCGGCAAGATAGGATTTCCTAATATCCCCCTTATTAAAGAGCTATTATATAGAGAGATAATATGCAAACCGCCTGTAATTCCGTTATATTTACACAGTGAAAAAACACATGAAAGAATGACGTGCTTAAAAAATGGCGTACCAATAGATAAACTTATTCAGTAAAGGAGGAATGTATGCGATTAGGGTTGGTGGTTAACGATATCATGACTGAACAGGCTGTATATACAACTACTCGACTTGCGATGGCTGCAACAAATCGGGGTCATGAAGTATGGTATATGGGTGTGGGTGATTTTGCGTATGATCCTGACGAAAATATTCATGCGCGTGCGCGTATGGTCCCGAAAAAAAGCTATAAAGCACTTAACATATATATGCGTGATCTTAAAACATCACGTTCAAAGTGTTCACGCATAACCGTAGACGACCTTGACGTATTGATGCTCAGAAACGACCCTTCCACTGACAGTGGGCCACGTTTCTGGGCGCAAAGTGCCGGAACAATATTCGGCCGTGTTGCAATGAGGCACGGCGTAATTGTAGTAAATGACCCTATTGGATTGTCGCTCGCTATGAATAAAATGTATTTTCAGCTTTTCCCTGAAGAAGTAAGGCCTCGAACTTTGATTACCCGTGATCGGCAAGACATAAAATCCTTTGCCAAGGAACAGGGAGGGACAATTATATTAAAACCGCTTCAAGGGTCGGGTGGCCAGAGCGTATTTTTTGTAAACAAGGAAAATCTTGGTAATATTAATCAAATGATAGAAGCTGTCAGCCGTGATGGATACGTCATTGCGCAAGAATATCTGTCTGCCGCAGAAGAGGGCGATGTACGGCTCTTTGTCATGAACGGTAATCCTCTGAAGCATAAAGGCAAATATGCAGCGTTTAGAAGACACCGGAGTGAGGATGATATCAGAAGCAATATTCATAGCGGTGGGAAGAAGGATCAGGCACTCGTCACAAAAGAGATGCTCAATATTGTTGAGATTGTCCGTCCAAAGATCGTTCAGGACGGAATGTTTCTTGTCGGACTTGATGTTGTCGGGGATAAATTAATGGAAATAAACGTGTTTAGCCCCGGAGGACTTGGTAGCGCGGAATCATTTGAAAAAGTCAATTTTTCAATACCCGTTATAGAATCACTTGAACGTAAAGTCGATTACATGAAATTTTACAGACGTAATTTTAATAATGTTGATCTCGCAACACTATAAAGTAAAATGAAAACCATACGCATGAAGGAGTGATAACGTGGATATATTGCATGTGATTCGTGGATGGATCCATACAATCGGATGGATAGGATTTATAGACATAGGAATACTTGCCGTGATAATTTATGCCGTTTTGGTATGGTTCCGACAGACAAAAGCTGCATATATTCTTACCGGTATTGTTATAGTTGCTGTTTTGTACCTGATCGTTCAGCAATTGAATCTTGAGATGACCGTTGATGTGTTTGAAAAATTCTTTGCAGTGTTCCTGATTGCAATTGTGGTGATATTTCAGGAAGAGATTAGAGCCATATTCGAGAAAATAGCACTTTTCAGTACACGTAAACGTGACCTCAAATGGAAGATGACAGTCTCTGATAATGAACGCTTTATACAGACACTTGTCAGGGCAGTTGTTGATATGGCACAAACCAAAACTGGTGTATTAATCGTTATAAAAGGTAAAGATACTCTAAAGAGGCATATCGATGGCGGAATAGAAATGGGCTCGAAGATCTCTGAACCGCTTCTTCTTAGTATTTTTGATGATAGTTCTCCCGGCCATGATGGTGCAGTTGTTATTGAAAATGAGAAGATAGACTTGTTTGCCGGTCATTTACCCTTGTCACGAAATCTGTCAGAAGTCGGAACGGGTGGCACCCGTCATTCTGCAGCATTAGGCTTATCCGAATTATGTGATGCGCTTTGCATTGTTGTTTCTGAAGAAAAAGGTACCATATCTGTCGCCCATAAAGGAACACTGAGGAAAATGTCCGGAGGGGAAGAACTGATTGATATCATTAAACTGTTTTATGATGAAATAACGCCTATAAAAAAGAGGAAATGGACATATTATTTGAAAAAAAACTATCGTGAAAAAGTAATAGCCGTTTGCCTGGCAGTGGGATTATGGTTTGTCAATATTCACGGCTCTAAGATCATTTACCACACAATACCAATACCGGTATCGCATATTGAAATATCGAAGGAATGGATAATTAAGGATATCAGTCCTAAATATGTAAATGTAACCTTTCATGCCCCGAGGAGCTCAATATATTTTGCGGGCAAGGATGAAATGAAGCTTTTGATTCCATTGAAAATGAAGGAAGGAAAACAGGGGATACGAATTTACGCGAGAGATTTTAAGTATCCAAGGGATTTTGTGCTAGATAATTACAAACCCATGTTCATCGATGTCGAATTACAGAGGAAAAAAAAGAAAAAGTAGATATATAACGGCTTGTCACATACAGTTACTACGTCTACAGCGTCAAAGATATTTTACCGGTTCTCTATCAACTCCGAGTATTGTTTTGTAATCAAACAGCATGCTGAAGAATATCTGCAGGCTGTTTGCATTATGAACTGTACGCACCTCTTTAATCTTTCTTGAAAAGATAAGTGTCACAACTAGCCTAAGTATTGCTGATATGAGAAATAACGTCAGTATCTTATGCCCTCTCAATGCAGGAAGAACATTTATCAAAAAACCGCCAAGGATTGCTCCACCGAATAATCCTATGCCGTGAAGTGTATTATAATAGGATATGCACCGTGTGCGTTTTTCCGGAGTTACCGCATCATAAATAAAGTTTGTGGTGCATAAATGATGTCCCGCCCACAAAAACCCTGAAACGATCTGGATAAACAAAAGAAATACCGGATGCTGATTTATGATCCATAAAAGAGGAATGATACCCATGAGTATAGTGGTGAATTTGATTACCTTGAGATTTCCTACATGATCGGCTATCTTTCCCCACCTGCTGATGAATAATAGCCGTGAAATTAGAGCAGCCGCAATAAGTGTGCTGTATAAAAAATAACTAAAATGCAGATCTTTAAGCATAAATACTGCATAGAATGGTGTTGCAATACTTACTGTAAAACTGAATACGGATATAAAAAAAACATACTTGGTAAAATTGCTCGTTTTAAGCTGGGCAAGAAACTGTTTAATGCTGAAATGTGAAGATTTATCATAAGATATTTCAGGGTCATACATTTTTCTCAAAAAATACCATCCTGTTGCACGCAAAAGAAAAGCAGTGAAAAAAACTATCGCAAAACCAAGAAAAGGATCAAGCGGTTTTATTTTTGAGAGCAGGAACCCGGCAAAGAAAGTGGCTCCTATCTTTATAAAACCGTATATCCTGCTTCTCTTACCAAAAAATGTCCCCCTGTTTTCTTTTACCAGATGCGATATCCAGCTTCCCCACGCGGGATTAGCGATCGCTGCAGCGGATGAAAATAGAACGACAAGCGCAATAAAGACATAGGGATGTATTATTTTCAGGAAAGCGAATACAGTCAGAAGCAAGAGCACCACTGCTTCAATGAATATAAATATCGTAACGGGCCTTTTTCTTGATTTAAACCGGTCTATTATGTCCGGTGTTTTTAACTGAAGCAGCGCTGAAAAAATATTAGGGAAACCGTTCAGCATACCGACCTGTGCTGTTGTCCCCCCGAGGAGCAGTAAAAACGGTGTCAAAAAGCTGTTAAGGAACCCGTTCATAGCATTAAACGAAATACCGTTTAAGAACGAATAGCGTATGCTTTTTTGTATAAGAATCTTTTCTGATGATTTTTCCATGGGAAATCTAATTATTTTTTGGTTTAAGAATATGAATGTATGCTATTTTCCTTTTATCAAGTCTTCAATGCCTTTTAGCGGTATTGAGACCCAGTCAGGACGGTTGTTCATTTCGTATCCTAGCTCATATATTGCTTTCTCTAAAAGATAAATGTACAGAAGAAGCTCACGTTCGCTTCGCTGATTAGGGATAAGATCTGTTTTTGACATCCCTTCGAGATACGCATTAAGATATATTCCGCTTAAGTAATGATGCCATGGCTTTATCCACTGCGTGAGATATTCTATGTCTTCGGGTCTTACTGATGAACGCGAAGAGATCGCTGCATGCGCAGTATAATGTATCGAACGGATAAGTCCCGCAACATCTTTAAAAGGTGAATGCTTAAGTCTTCGTTCGCTCAGAGGACGGGCAGGCTCTCCTTCAAAATCGATTATTATAAAATCTTTTTTGGCATACAATACTTGTCCGAGATGATAGTCACCATGGATGCGGATCTTCTTTCCTGACATTTTTTTCTGCAGTATTTTGCGCGTCTTATCGATGCACTTATTCTGTGAAGCGATGACTGATTCGGCAACTTTAACGGAAGAGGCCGGCAGTGTGGCAACGTTCTTCTTTAGCAGGCGGAATGTTTTTGCAATACGGTCTTGCATTGATTGATACAGAGATCGCTGATACAAAATAGAAAAATTCTCCGGAATAAAATCGCTGTTTGCATCCAAAGATGCAAGGGACAGGTGGAGCTCTGCCGTACGCTTTCCTAGAAGCGATATCATCTCAATACATATATCCCCTATAAATTCTCTTATATTAGAAGGGATATCTTTAAGGGTGGTATCAAAGAGTGACGGGTATTCCTGCGGCGGTGCCGCCAGATCCTCTTTTTGGGATAATATGCAGTCAAAGTATTGTTTTGCGGTGTCCTGCATATATGACCATGCATCACCTGTGTTATCTATATATTCCTGCAACAACGCCAAAGTTGATACCGCTCCGCTTTTATGCCTGTATTCGATGCCGCCGCAAAATAAGGGTATATGCGCAAATGTGGTGTTGCGCGAAATATATCTGATGATCTCAAACTCAGGATTTTTTCCCTCATCAATCTTTCGGTACAGTTTAAGTATGTAATTCTTGTTGTATATGAGAGAGGTGTTACTTTGTTCTCTTGAAAGAAGTATTGATGAAAGATTTTCTCCTGTTTCCTGCAGAAAACGTTTTGTGCCGGTATTGCTGAATGCGGCAAACTCCCCAGCTTTGCCCTGCAGCTTCTTTTTCTTTGCCAGAAACGCAAACAGGGTATTTCGAAAATTACCGTCATGGGTGCTGTCTATAAGAATGCCTTCTCTTTTATCAACAGTTATATACGCTATGATGCTTATCGGGGCATCTTCTTCAAGGACAGTACCGGTTTCTTTTGGGATAAAAGTTATCGGCAGCTGATAGATTTCTTGCTCGCCATCATAATAATATACTTCAATAAAAAGGAGGTGAGAAGCGTCGGGCCCTTCTAAATTAATATCTTCAATAATCTTTACTTTGCGTATTGTTTTTGTTTTTGAACTGAACCAGCGGCATGACCCGAGGTATGGCTTTATAACTGTCTGTTCGAACCGTTCTTTGAGCCTCCCTTTCAAGATGTTTTCCCAATGTGCTTTAACGGACAGTTCAGATACTATCTTTTGGTCTGGTCCCTTTAAATGATTTTTCTTTTTCTTTTCAAGCAAGAGCCAGAAATGACTGTGGGGCCCAAACATGAGCGTGTATGGCTTTTTCTTTATAGGTGGAAATTCGTTATTGCTGAACGCTTCCGTTCCGGTATAGCCTGCGAATTCTGACAGGTCTAGATTGGCAACTTGCGAAAAACGAGAAAGGTTTATTGCTACAACGACAATTTCATCCTCATGCCTGCGCACAAAAGACAGGACCTTATTGTTATCAGAAGCTACTATTTTGAGATCGCCTCTACTTAAAGACTTCATTTGTTTTCGCATAGCGATCATTCTTTTCATCCACCAGAGGATTGATGAAAGATTGCCGCTTTGATTTTCAACATTAATCGCTTCATAGTGATACGACGGATCAATAATCACCGGCAGGTACAACTGATGGGGGTTTGACTTTGAAAAACCCGCATTTCTGTCTGTACTCCACTGCATTGGTGTCCGTACACCGTTTCGATCACCCAGATAATAATTATCTCCCATGCCGAGCTCATCTCCGTAATAAATGACCGGTGTTCCCGGAAGTGAAAAAAGAAGAACGTTCAATAATTCTATCTTTCTTCGATTGTTGCTTAAAAGCGGTGCGAGCCTTCTCCTGATCCCGACATTTATCTTTGCGCGTGGATCTTTTGCGTAGAGACGATACATATAATCACGCTCTTCATCGGTTACCATTTCAAGCGTCAGCTCATCGTGGTTTCTTAAGAATATCGCCCACTGGCACCCATCGGGTATCGGCGGGGTTGCGTTAAGAATATCGATTATTGGATAATTGTCTTCCATCTGGACTGCCATAAAAATGCGCGGCATTACAGGAAAGTGAAACGCCATATGGCATTCATCGCCGTTTCCGAAGTATGAAGCAGCATCTTCTGGCCATTGATTGGCTTCAGCCAAAAGCATCCTGTTTTTATATTTTTTGTCGACATAACTCCTGAGTTCTTTTAAGAATGTGTGTGTTTCAGGAAGATTCTCGCAGTTGGTATGCTCACGTTCAAAGAGGTATGGGACGGCGTCTATTCTCAGGCCGTCTACGCCCAGAGAGAACCAGAAATCCAATACCCTTTTCATCTCGCGTCTCACTGAGGGGTTCTCATAGTTCAGATCAGGCTGATGCGAGTAAAAACGATGCCAGTAATATGCACCTGCAACAGGATCCCATGTCCAGTTTGATGTTTCGAAATCCTTGAATATTATCCTTGTATCACCATATTTTTCAGGATTATCACTCCACACGTACCAGTCGCGCATTTTAGATCCCGGTTTGGCTTTTCTTGCTTTTTGGAACCAGGCATGCTCGTTTGATGTATGGTTCATGACAAGCTCTGTTATAACGCGCAAGCCGCGTTTATGTGCGGCGCGCAGAAATATTTTAAAATCTCTGAGTGTTCCATAATCCCGGTGTATTTTAAAATAATCTGATATGTCATACCCGTCATCCTTAAGAGGAGATGGGTAGAAAGGAAGCAGCCAAATAGCCGTGACACCAAGATCTTCAAGATAGTCGAGCCGTTCTGTCAGTCCTTTAAAATCACCGATACCGTCACCGCTGTTGTCATTAAACGCGCGTACATGTAGCTCATAGATAACAGCATCTTTGTACCACTGCGGCGTATCTTCAAATTCGTGCAAACTCATACGTACTTCTCCTTATGTGTAATAATCAAAATCATCTTCACGGTGTATGTGAGGATGTATGCGTATAATATGCGCAGGTATTTTAAACGGATCGAGCCTGACAAAATTCCGCTCGCTATTCCAGATGTATTTTTCATCAGTCAAGAGGTCGTGCGCAAGATAGGATTTTTCTTCTTCTCTGCCAATGACAGAGTGCGGCACGGTAATCCACCCTGACTGAGTGTTATGCGGGTCAAGATTGACGATTACAAGGATGATGTTTTGATACCCATCGGTTTTTTTGCAGTAAGCAAGTAAAACATCATTGTCTGTTTCAATAAACTGTATGTTGTTTGTTGACTGCAGGGCCGGGTTCTCTTTGCGTATAGCGTTTGTTTTGGCAATAATGTCGGTTATTTGCGCTGATGCGGCTCTATCCCACTTTTTGATCTCATATTTTTCAGAGTCACAATATTCTTCACGGCCCGGAAGTGGTTCATGAATACATAGTTCATACGCAGGGCCGTAAATACCGTAATTTGATGAAAGTGTTGCTGCAAGTATAAAACGCGTTATAAACGCGCCGCGGCCGCCGCATTGCAGGTATTCATGAAGAATATCCGGAGTGTTTGGCCATAAATTCGGCCTGAAATACTCCTTTGCATCGGTAGTTGTTAGTTCGGTCATATATTCGGTCAGTTCATGTTTCGTGTTTCTCCAGGTGAAATATGTGTACGATTGCGTAAACCCGAGTTTTGCCAGATGGTGCATTATCTTCGGGCGGGTAAATGCTTCAGAGAGAAATATCACATCCGGATGAATATCTTTTATTTCACTTATCAGCCAGTGCCAGAAAGCTAAAGGTTTTGTATGCGGATTATCGACCCTGAGTATTCGCACACCGTTATCGATCCAGTAGAGAACGATGTTTTTCAGTTCTTCCCATAAATTTTTCCAGTCGACAGTCTCAAAATCGAACGGGACAATATCTTCATATTTCTTTGGAGGATTCTCAGCGAATTGAATGGTGCCGTCAGGACGATATTTAAACCATTGTGGATACTTTTTAATGTACGGATGATCGGGAGAACATTGGAAAGCTATATCAAGAGCTATTTCTATCCCGTGTTTAAGCGCCTCTTGGACTAATTTTCTAAAATCTTTTAGGGTCCCCAGCAAAGGATTGATATCAGTGTGCCCTCCGTCACGAGAACCGATAGCCCACGGGCTTCCGGGGTCGTCGGTTTTACAAACGGTAGCGTTATTCTTTCCTTTACGATTGGTCGTACCGATCGGATGGATGGGCGGAAAATACAGAACATCAAAGCCCATGCGTTTTATTTCAGGTAAAAAGGATATGCAGTCAGTAAATGTTCCATGTGATTTATTGCCAGCAATGCATGAACGGGGAAACATCTCATACCAGCTGCTAAACAGAGCTTTTTTTCGGTCTACCGTTACAGAAAACACTGTATCATGCCTGTCAACATGATCTATGTCAGGATGTTGTTGAAGTATGGCTATGAGTTTAGTTTCTTTGCATATGGTTAATAGAACTTCAATATCTTTTGTTTTTCGTAAAGAGCTTAATGTATTTTTTAATAATTCAGCACCTTTTCCTTTGATTCTTTTTAGAGCGTTTTCAATATGTTCTATGCCGATCTTTATGTCAAGTGACACATCCAGTTTCGCCTCAATTTTTTTATCAATATCTTTAAGCCACGATCCATAATGATCGATATATCCTTCGAAAGTATAAACATACGAGCCTGTCTCCGTGACGGTAAAAACACCCTGCCACCGGTCGTTCTCGATAAAGGTCATAGGTGAGCGTGACCAAACGCTGTCTTTTTCTTTTTTGTATAATAAAGAGCTGTAAATATGATCGTGCCCGTCTGACAATACATCCGCAGATACTGTTACACCGTCATCAACACAGCGTTTTATTGGATATTTTGCACACTCTATCTGTGGAGATACATTCTTAAAAATAATGCGTTTTTGTTTTTTTTCCATATTTATTTATCACGATTTATTTATCACGGGTTTAATAATAAAATGTATTATACCATGTATTGTTATTGAAGTAAAATTCAAAAATGATACAATCGTTATCATAAATGGTGAATTTTGTTTATTATAGAGGGACGTATATATGCCAAAAAGAGATACATTGCTTGAGCTTGTGAGCAGATATTGCCATTCTTCCCCTATTGATGCAGCCGTATTCATTGAGACCCTTGATGATCATGCAGCAATATCAGTGTTAAAAGCGCTTGCGCCCGAAATCACATTAAAGGTTATCAAGTCTCTTCCAGAAACGACAGCGGCATCATATATGGAACATTTTGATGATCATCTCATAGAGTATATAGCAGGCCGTTTAAGTCCAGAGCAGACCTCGATTATTTTGCGTCAGCTTTCAGAGGACAAACGAAAACGCTTTTTTCATAGCCTTACAGAAAAGAAAAAAAAAGATATAGAACAGCTCTTACAGTACCCTGAAGATAGTGCCGGAAAAATCATGAGCACTGATGTAACATCATTTCATAAAGAAGCAAAGGTAAAAGATGTTATACAGAAAATACGGCACCAATCAGCAAACAAACATCAGATGTCGTATTTATACGTTATTGATCATGAGACCCGTCTTATTGGTATAGTTTCGGCATATAACCTCATGCTTGCAAATCCCCAAAGTACGCTTGAGGAAATTATGCATACAGAAGTGTTTACAGTGAATTGTTTTACTGACAGAGAGATCATTGCTAACGAAGTTTCGAAAAGAAAATATTTTGCGATTCCGGTTGTAGATAATGATAATCGCCTCCTGGGCGTAATTAAAGCCGAAAAACTAATTAAAGGTGTTCAGGAAGAGGCTACAGAAGATATTCTTAAAATGTTTGGTGCGGGTGGTGATGAACGGGTGTCCTCTTCTATATGGTTTTCACTAAAAAAACGTTTACCATGGCTTCATGTTAATCTTGCCACCGCGTTTCTGGCCGCTATGGTAGTAAGTATGTTTGAGGGTGTTATCGCAAAGATCACGGTTTTGGCTGTGTATCTTCCTGTCGTTGCCGGCCAGGGCGGTAACGCTGGAGCACAATCATTAGCGGTTGTTATGCGGGGACTCATTATGCGGGAAATACCAGCTTCACGAGTAAAGCATCTTATACTGAAAGAAACGTATATTGGTCTTATTAACGGTGTCATAATAGGTATTGTAACAGCTATTATTGCCTTTCTATGGCAGGGAAACCCTTTTCTTGGTGTAGTGATCGGTTTGGGCATGATCGTAAATCTTGTTGTTGCAGGTTTTGCTGGTGCGGCAATCCCCATCACCATGAAAGCGCTACGTCTTGATCCGGCACAGTGCTCAAATATTATTCTTACCACGGTAACAGATGTCTTGGGCTTTTTCGCGTTTCTGAGTTTTGCAGTTATTTTTCAGAACTTCCTCGTGTGATTGAAGATGTTAATCAATACGATTGTAAATAAACAATATTCTAATTTATTGTCTGCCGACTATATTTTGTAAATAGAAGATATGAATATTTCTAGTGAAAACATAACCGGTATAACTGAACAACAACTCACTACAGGGCTTAATGCCGTTGTAAAAGACGGCATTATGAGCCACTTAATGGGAATTTTTACCAGCGGTGTTTTTCTTGTCGGGATTGCGCTTCATTTAGGTGCTTCAAACTTCGAAATTGGTTTAATAGCCGCTATACCGCCCCTTAGTCAACTCATTCAAATACCTGCAATTTACTTGATTGAGGCAGTTAATAATAGAAAAAAGATCGTTCTTGCTTCGGCTTTCATCAGCCGGTTTGCCTGGCTGTTCGTTGCCTTAAGTCCTTTTCTATTCTCTCCTTCCATGGGCATCATTATTCTTATTGGCGCAATTTTATTCCAATCAACAATAGGCGGGATCGCTGGATGCGCATGGAATTCTTGGATGCGAGATCTAATTCCAGAGGATCGTATGGGGCGTTTTTTTTCAAGTCGTCTTCGCATTGCGACTCTTATTGGCATTTTTGCAAGTCTTATCGCGAGTTTTGTCGTTGATGGCTGGAAACAATATGTTCCAACCTTCACTATTGGTGGATATATAGTTCTTTTTCTTGCTGGTTTCATTGTTGGAATGATTGGTTTATTTTATGTAAATAAAATCCCAAATATTCCAATAGTTCCTCAGAAGATAAAATTCTTCTCTCTCATCAAAAAACCTTTTAAAGATAAAAATTTTAAACGACTTCTTGTTTTTTTAGCCACATGGAGCTTTGCAATTAATCTCGCTGCTCCTTTTTTCACTGTATATATGTTAAAACGCCTTGGATTGGATATGTCAGGGGTTGTAATGATGAGCATTATCAGTCAAGCATTCAATTTTGCTTTTCTCGGATTGTGGGGAAAGTGGACGGATCATTTTAGCAATAAATCTGTTCTTGCCGCAAGCGGCCCGATTTTTATACTTTGTATCTTAGCGTGGACTTTTACCACGTTACCTGATAAGTATTTTCTCACTATACCCCTCCTTATCGGTATTCACATACTTATGGGGATTTCGACTGCCGGTATTACTATTGCAGTAGGAAATATCGGGTTAAAACTCGCACCAAAAGGAGAAGGAACCGCTTATCTGGGAGCTAGCACATTAATTATTTCATTAGCCGCAGGGATCGCTCCAATAATAGGAGGTAAACTGGCCGATTTCTTTTCCACGCAAAACTTGTCATTAATATTAGAATGGACAGGGGTTCAAAAAAGTATTATTTTCCGCCCTATAAACTTCTCTCATTGGGATTTCTTATTCGGGTTAGCCGCAATAATCGGTCTATTTGCATTACATAAATTATCGTTAGTAGAAGAAAAAGGACAAGTTGATGAAAAAATCGTTCTTAATGAACTGATGGCTTCTGTTAAAAGACCGTTAAGAAGCCTTTCAACAGGTGCGGGTTTATTACAGCTTATTTCTTACCCCTTAATAGTTCTCAAAAGTAAAAATAAGAAAGAGGTGCTCAAAGCAAGTTGAACACCTCTTCTTATAAATTTTGATCACTTGAGAAAGACAATAAATACAAAACTATTCTTTTACTTTTCCTAGCCCAATTACTTGAATATCTACCGGATCTGTATTGCCATTAGCTAAAACTAACAATTTAATTTCTCTAACAGCGATTTTATTTTTTAAGCCAATCTTCACTTGCCATAATTCAGAATTCGTTAAACGTTGTGTTTTTACTAATGCCTCCTTAAAAAGCTTGCCATTTTCTCCATATAATTCAATCTTTAATTGTTGCCCTTTTGAAACTATACCACGCAATAGAAGACTAAAAGAATCAATCTCCCTATAACCATTAAAACGGTAAGACAATCCTGCCCAATCATCATCACTATTTAATGCTTTTCTCAGTCTTACGCCATTGCCCTTATTTGATACATCCGAATCATTCAGCACAACCAGGTCACCGCCTGTATTATCCTCATAGCTGCCTGCGGCATCTAATGCTAAACTAACATCAACTTTTTCAGGAGGAACACCGCCTAGCCCTTGAACATTCAATAAAACTTCACCTGGTGCCCCATTCGCATGAACTGCAAGAACTATCCTTCTTATATTCTTTATTGATTGCCCAAAATCAATCTTTGCTACTTTTGGCTGGCTCATATTTAGACCCTTCGAATCAATTTGTCTTTGAACTAGAACATCCCCACTGCCTGAAACCAATTTCACAGTAATTATATTTCCTTGTTTCACATCACCACTAAGCACTACATTAATATCTTTTATATTTTGATTACTATCAAACGGCAGAATAAGCGCAATCTTAGCGTCGTCATAATCAGCTAATGTACCTTTTAATCTTATTGTTTTACCATCATTTAAAGGATTAACTGTACCGGATGATCCCCCACCTGCATCTTTTTTGAACTCTACCTGCCCTATTGTATATGAACCTTTTATATTAGGATCTAAAGACTCTAGCATAACCGGTTTACCATTATCAGCATATATATTAGATACAATTAAAAGGCTAAAACTTAATATTGAAACAAAAGCAACAAAATATTTATTAATCTGCATTTTATATTCCTCCTTTCTAATTGCATATTAATTTATATCAATACGTCATATTTTTCAACGTTTATATTAATGCTTGGCAAATAAGGTCTATGTACACCTTCAATACTCTCTCTGCTATCCATACGCCTTAAATTGCTTTTCTGCTGATCTCCCTCAGTTCAGCCCCCATTAAAATACCCTGTGATCGCTTAATATAATATAAATAAGGTGTATTTAGTTAAAATTATATACTAACATACATATAATGTAAGGGAGTATTGATATGAAAAATGTAATCTACAAAAGTCTGCTAATGATGTTTCTAGTAGCAATATTCACTTGTGTAAGTATTTATAATGCATCTAGCGAAAATATATCTATTAAGAAGACAACTACATTAGTTGAACAAACTGTTAATAGTGTAAGCACTGATACTGATCAAGCTGATAAAGGTGCCGGAGACATAGTTAAAGAAGTTACGGTTGAAATAAAAGAAGATAAAGTTAAGTCTCCCGATAAGGCTATTACACAAGAGCTCGAAAAAAAAGCACAATCTAAAAAGAAGGAGATCAAACAAGTAGTAGATGATATTCATAAAGTAGAAGTTGAAGCTGAGGACATTATTGAAGATAAAAAGGTTTTAGAAAAAGAGGCTGCCGTAAAAGAGCATGCTGCAGCAACAGCAGAACAAGAACTTAAAGTTTTACAGAAAGAAGCTAAAATACTTAACAGCACTGAAGCTTTCGCTAAAGCTAAGAAACTTGAGACAGAAATCGAGCGTTTAAAAAGCGAAGCTTCTCTCTCCAGGGAAAAAGTAAAGATATCAGAGTACAAGGCACAGCTAGCACAGAAGAAACTTGAAGCACATAAGGCAAAAGCTGAAGATTTGAGAGAAGATTATAGTCAACTTCAAAATGGCATCCTCAAACGAAAAAGCATTTTATACAAAACCCTTAGATCGATAATAATTATTTTAATTGGTATTTTAAGTTATATCATCTTGGGAATATGCATAAGAAAAGCTAAAAAACTCTTAACAAAAAAAGATGCTATTCGTGAAAAAGAAAGCGTTTTACACCTGAAAACAATATTGGCTCTTTTTAAATGGCTAGGTTCGATCATCATTTTTGCATTGATCGTGTTTTTTCTCCTTGAAAGTTTTGGTTTAAATATGGCTCCACTCTTAGCCGGTGCAGGAATCGTAGGTTTAGCTTTTGGTTTTGGCGGGCAATATCTTATTAGAGACATTATTAATGGCATTTTTATTCTGCTTGAAGGGCAATATAGAATTAACGATGTAATTAAGATTAATGATATAGGAGGTCTTGTCGAAAAAGTAACTCTACGCATAACAATACTCCGCGATCTAGAAGGCAAAGTTATTTACATTCCTAATGGTGAAATTAAATCAGTAATTAATTTTACGCAGAAATATTCACAAGCACTCTTAACTATCGGGGTAGCTTATAAAGAAAATGTAGACCGAGTAATGGATGTAATTAAGAATATCGGAGCTCAGATGAGACAAGACTCACAGTATGGAAGGCTTATATTAAAAGATCTTGAAATGTTAGGCGTTGATGATTTTGCTGACTCACAAGTCTCAATAAAATTCCGCATAAAAACGCTAGCCATGAAGCAGTGGACAGTTGCTAGAGAAATGAGACGGAGGATTAAAAACAAATTTGATGAACTTGGGATTGAGATACCTTTTCCTCACAGAACATTGTATCTTGGGTCAGGACAGGATAACGAATGGATAAAAGATTGGGCATTACGTACTGATAATAATAAGAAAAAAGATATAAAAGAATAAATATTTACTCTAAAGAGAACGGCATAAATACAGTTTCTATAGTCATCAAAGGCTATGAATAGTTCTGATTTAAAGTCTTTGCGTTTCGATTAATCTCATCAATCTATCAGCTCTTGCCTGAGCTCTTTTAATCTGTTTTGCTATTTCCATCTGTTTGGTTGTCGGTTTCATTCGCCCACCAACATCACGGTGATTTGAATCTGGCAGTTCACTATACATCCTCGTTAATTCCTGAATATTGCTCTCAACAACATTTAACATCTGATAAATATTATCTACATTAATATCGTACCGGTTATTCCCGTCACGCTATGATCAAAGCCTTCATCGTTAAACATCTTGAAGAGGTAAAATCTGTTCCGGCACTCATCGACTTCCTCGATTCCCATCCCGCTCTTACCGAAATGTGCGGCTTTAATATGGGCGTTCTACCAGATCCCTCCCAGTTTTACAGATTCCTCTCACGGACTAACAACTCACTGCTCCAGGATCTGCATCACTCTATTATCAAAGAGCTTTTTGATAAAAATGTTATCTCTGATGATATTTTTATCATTGATTCCAAGCCCGTTATGGCTGCTACCAGAGAGAATAATTTCAAAAACCCAAAACGTAATACGCGTAACAAAAACAAAAAAGCCAAACGTAACCCTTCTGCCACTCTCGGATACTATTCTTACCAAACAATCAGCGGCAAAAAAGACAACTTCATCTTCTTCTGGGGCTACCGTACTCACGTCATTGTCTCTAAAGAAGGTATTCCTCTTGTGGAACTTACTCTCCCTAACAATGTCAAAGATTCTGTCGCTGCTCGTAAACTCATTAAAAAACTCAAACGTGTCTACGGTACCCGCAAAGGCTCCATCCTTTTGGCCGATGCCGCTTACGACAAACGTGAACTTTATAATTTCATTGTCAATGAACTCAAGTGGCACGCCTTCATTCCTATAAACCCTCGCAACACACAACAAGACAAAACCTTCGGTCCTAATGGCTTCCCCCTCTGCGACGCCAAAATCGAAATGAAACCCGACGGCATCTGGACTGAAGGTTTGAGAACCCGCAGCAAATTCCGATGCCCAATTAAAACCAGCGTAAAGTTCGCAAAAAATCACCCCAATGGATGCCCCGTAGATCACTGCAAATTCAATCCCTATGGCTGCACAAAACATTTAGATATTACTGATGATGCCCGTTCTCGTGTCCCAAGAAATTCACTCTTCTATAAAAATACCTGTAATTTGCGCACCGAAGTTGAACGTTATTTTGCCCGCCTCGGTGACCGCGAACTCGAACAGACAACACACTACAAAATGAGATCAATCAAAAACCAGATGACTATCGCTCATCTCTCCTTAAGCCTTGTTGCCCATTCCGCGGCTATCCTCATGGAACAGCCTGACAAAATCAGATGCTATCGCTCCTTCTCCAGAGAACCAGTGACTTCTCTAACCGGGTAATCTTCATGCTTTCAAAGAACAATCATTTGTCTTTACAGGATAACTGTATCTTTTTTCGGCAATCGTTTGCTATCCCGTTTCTTTTGCTCTACTTTTTACTCTTCTCGAGATCACTTCCTCGCTTCGCTCCTCGCGATGAATGAGCTAAACGTCATTTCGCAGAAGTCTTTAAGATACATACAGGCCTCTTTTAAAAGAAAGACGATCCCGCCCTGGAAGATGTGGTCTGACCATAGGAAGAACACATATGGAAGGCAGCTATATATGCAAGCCTGTCGAAGACAGGTTGAGGAACGGAAGAGTTTTCAGAATAAAATTCGCAGAATTTTTTCTTAAAACTATCCGTAGTATCCTTGCATATATAGATGAGGGATAAAATAGGAAAACAAGAGGCTGAAGAGCCAGACAATAATTGGGAAATAAAGACTATATTACTTCTTAGAGGATTTGAATTTTCTGCCGACTAATTCATCGATGGATATATTTAGGGCATCGGCTATTTTGATCATTGTTTGAATGGTGGGTTGTTGAGCAACCCCTTGCTCGAGATTTGTTATTGCAGTAATCGAGAGATCAGCAAGATTAGCTAGCTTCTGTTGTGAGAACCCAGCTTTTTTTCTAAAGTATTTGATTTGCTCATTAATCATAATATTTTTGTTGTTGACTATATATAACATAGGTGGTATAACTTATGTTATATATGTTAGCTTTTTACCTTTACGTATAATTATAACAAAATAATTTTTGTTAAACAATTAATACATCAGGTATTTATGCCTGATACCTAATGAAAAAGGGGGCAAAGAAAAGCCGAGCCAGCCACGGCGAGGCAAGTGGCACGACCTAGTGCCACACATTACTGCGACTGACGTTCAGGAAGGAGCAGAGTATTACTTCATTGGGATAGCATAGCCCTG